>CAXNJC010000179.1:0-4331 GCA_964202525.1 Pirellulales bacterium | reverse complement strand
AGACCACGGCGAGGCCCAGCAGGAGGCCGATGCCGAGGGCGCGGCCGAGCCCCAGCCGCTGGAGCGGCCCGTCCGCCACCGCCGGTGCCAGCGCCTCGGCCGCCAGCACGGTGGCCCAGGCGGTGAGCGCGGTGAGGATCGCGTCGGGCGTCGCTGCGTGCGCCTCGATGGCCACCAGCAGACAGCCCGCGTGCGCCAGCGCCGCAACCACGCCGGTCGACTCGTCGAACCAGCGGCGTCCGGCCCGCAGCAGGGCGAGGCCGGTGAGCAGGGTGGCGATCATCGAGGGCAGCCGGGCCGCGAACTCGTTGGTTCCGAACACCGACATGCATGCCGCCATGCACCAGTGCATCAGCACCGGCTTGTCGACCGCGAGGGAGTCGTTGAAGCGGGGCACGATCCAGTCGCCCGTCTCGACCATGGCGCGGGCGATCGTGGCGAAGCGGGCCTCGTCCTCGTCCCAGAGCGGGGTCGGTGCGGTGCCCACCGCGAGTGCGGCGAGGGTCGCGAGCACGACGAGCGTCACGGGGCGTTTCCAATCCATGCGGTGAGTCCTCGAGAGGCGGTGGCGATCAGTGTCGGGAAGCCGGAGGCACGTCGCCGGCGATGCGCGGCGCGCGGGTCGGACCGAAGAGCACGACCTCCTGGAGCGTGGGAAACGAGGTCGACGAGCGGATGACGCTGTAGTGGGGCGGCAGGGCCCGGGCGAACGTCTCCTCGAAGCGGGCGTTGACCACGACGTGCCCGCCCGGGTGCTCCGCCACGAATGCGGCGGCCCCCGCGGGGCCCGCGAGGTTCGGCACGGAGCCCGCCGGGGCGATCCGGCCGGCGTAGAACACGGCGCTGGCGGGCGCGCCGAACGAGGCGATCGGCACGGGGCCGGCCGTCGCCGCAGGCACGTCGGCGAGGAGCTGGCGGGTGCCGCCGGCGCGTCCCATGCACGCCGGGCCGACCGCCACGAGCAGGGCGACCGTGCCGCAGGCGGTGGCGGCCCAGGCCACGGCCGCTTGCCGCCGCCGGCCGGCCGACTGCGCCACCCAGGCTGCGGCCGCGCCCGCCACCGGCACCGCACCCACGAGCCCGAGCCAGGCGCCGTCGGCGACGTAGGTGCGGACGACCAGCGGCAGGCCCACGGCGAGCGCGGCGCCCGTGATCGCGAGGCTGGCCCAGGCGACCCGCATCCAGGCGTCGCGGGGTGACGCGGGGCGACGGATCCAGTCGGTGAGAAACGAGCCTGCTGCGATGGCGAGCGCCGGATAGGCCGGCCACACGTAGCCCGGCAGTTTGGTTCCGGACAGGCAGAACGGCACGATCCACGCCGCGGCCCAGCAGGCGGCGAGCCGCAGGCCCATCGTGTCGGACTCGGCGGCGGTGCGAGCGCCGCGGTAGGCGTGGCCCGCGACCAGGATCCAGGCGATGGACCATGGGAACGTGCCGATCAAGAGCACCACGGGGTAGTAGATGAACGCCGAACCGGAGTGCCCCTCCATCGGTGCGGCGAACCGGCCCACGTTGTGGACGAGGAGGAACTGCCGCAGCCATTCGCCGTCGGTGCGGATGGTGACCAGCGCGTACCACGGCAGTGCGATTGCCAACGCCGTGCTCGCGATCACCACGGGGCGGCAGCCCTGCCAGGCGGTGGCCAGCGATGCCGCGAGTCGCCGGGGCAGCGGATCGAGGCGGCCGGGATCGGCGGCGGCCTGCCACCAGCAGAAGCTCCCGAAGGCGACGAGCGGCAGCACCACGCCCACGGGGCCCTTGGTGAGCATGGCGAGCCCGCACGCCGCACCCACGCCCACTGCCGAGGCGAGCGGCAGCCGGGGGCAGCCGTATCGCCACCCCGCGCCCTCCGCGCCGGGCACGCGGCAGCCGCGGACGAAGAGCCACAGGGCCAGCGTGGTGAAGAAGGCCAGCGGCGCGTCGGGCGTGGCGGCCCGGCCGGCGACGCCCGTCCAGAGGCAGGTGGCCATCACGAGGCCGGCCCAGAGCCCGGCCTGCGGATGCACGGCCGCCGCGGCGACCGCCGCGGTCAGCAGGCACGTGCCGATCGTGAGCAGGGCCGAAGCGAGACGGGCGCCGGTCTCGTTCACGCCGGCGACGCTGAAGCCCGCGAGGTGCAGCCAGTTGACGAGCGCCGGCTTCTCGACCCGCAGCCGGCCGTTGAACGTGGGCACGATCCAGTCGCCCGAGCCGAGCATGGCGACGGAACAGGCCGCGTTGCGGGGCTCGTCGTCGTCCCACAGGGGCGGGCCACCGAGGTTCGGCAGCAGCACGAGGGCGGCCGCGACGGCGACGACCAGTCCGGTGGACCGTGCGAACGGCATGGAAGAACCCTGGAGCCTGCGGGGAGTCCGTCGGGCCTTCGACGGGGGCGGGAGAGTAGGGGCCGGTCCGGCGACGGGTCAAGTCGTGCACCGGCGGCGGAAATCTCGCTTTTTCAGGTGTTTCAGGCCGGTTGACCGCCCCCGGGGGACGGGTATGTTCAAGCATCGCCGCAGGGCCCGGAACCAGGGCCGAAGCGGGTCCGTACGAGGCCGGAGGCCCGATCGTTGGCAGACGAACAGAACCCCGCGGCAGGCGACGAGACCCCCGCAGACCGCCCCGAGGGTGATGGCCTCCGCGACATCTCCGGCGGCCGGCTGATCGAGCTGCCGATCGAGCAGGAGCTCAAGGACAGCTACCTCACGTACGCCATGAGCGTGATCGTGAGCCGGGCCCTGCCCGACGTCCGCGACGGGCTCAAGCCGTCGCAGCGGCGGATCCTGGTCGCGATGAATGACCTCAATCTGTCGCCCGGCGCCGCCCGCGTGAAGTGCGCCAAGATCTCCGGCGACACCAGCGGCAACTACCACCCGCACGGCGAGAGCGTGATCTATCCCACGCTCGTCCGCATGGCCCAGGACTGGAACATGCGGCACGTGCTGGTCGACAAGCAGGGTAACTTCGGCTCCATCGCCGGCCTGCCCGCGGCCGCCATGCGGTACACCGAGGCCCGGCTCTCGCCGATCGCGTCGATGATGCTCGATGACCTCGAGCTCGACACCGTCGATTACGTGCCGAGCTACGACGAGCGGAACACCGAGCCGGTGGTGCTGCCGAGCCGATTTCCCAACCTGCTCGTCAACGGTGCCGGTGGCATCGCCGTGGGCATGGCCACGAGCATCCCGCCGCACAACCTCGACGAGATCTGCCGGGCGCTCGTCGCGGTGATCGACAACCCCTCGGTGTCGATGGGCGAACTGCTGCAGATCGTGCCGGGGCCCGACTTCCCCACCGGCGGCATCGTGATGGGCCGCGAGGCGCTCGTCCGCGGCTACATGACCGGCCGCAGCACGATCACGCTGCGGGCTCGGGCCCACGTGGAGGAGTTCGGCAAGAACCGTCACCGGATCGTCGTCACCGAAATCCCCTACCAGCAGACCCGCGACGCGATCGAGGAGAAGATCGCCGAGCTCGTCAACGACGACCGCATCAAGGGGATCTCCGCGATCCGCAACGAGAGCGATCTCAAGGAGCCGGTGCGGCTGATCCTGGAGCTCAAGCGCGACGCCGACCCCGACGTCGTGCTCAACCAGCTCTACCAGTTCTCGCCGCTCCAGACGTCGTTCTCGCTCATCTTCCTGGCGCTCGTCGATGGCAAGCCGCGGATCCTGTCGTTCAAGAACATGCTGGAGGAGTTTCTCCGGCACCGCACGGCGGTCATCCGCCGCCGCACGCAGCACCTGCTCGCCAAGGCCCGCAGCCGCAAGCACACGCTCGAGGGCCTGCTCGTCGCGCTGGCCAACATCGACGAGGTGATCCGGATCATCCGCTCGTCGAAGTCGCAGGCGGAGGCCAAGGAGCGGCTCTGCCAGCTGCAGGCGCCGGCGGCGCTCCTGGAGCGGGCCCTCGGCGCCGAGGGCTTCGCCGTGCTGCAGGAGGAGCGGGGCGTGGCCGAGACCTACGGCCTCTCCCCTGTGCAGGCCGACGCGATCCTCAGGCTCACGCTCGGACAGCTCGTGAATCTCGAGCAGGAGAAGCTTGGTGGGGAGCACCGCGAACTGCTGGAAAAGATCGGCGAGTTCCGCCGCATTCTCGGCAGCGAGGCCAACATCAAGGCCATGATCCGGGCGGAGCTGCTCGAACTCGAGGCCAAGCACGGCGACGAGCGGCGGACCGAGATCAGCGGTGAGGCGGGCGACATCCGCGACATGGCCGAACTGATCACCGAGGCCACGATGGTGGTCACGATCACCCGCTCGGGCTACGTGAAGCGGACGGCCGCCGACGTCTACCGGGCCCAGCGCCGCGGCGGCAAGGGGATCAAGGGCACCAGCACCGACGAGGAGGAT
>CAXNJC010000178.1:0-4333 GCA_964202525.1 Pirellulales bacterium | reverse complement strand
GGGGGCGATTCGGCTGGGATCGTTCCGCCCCGCTTCACCTCCGGGTTGTCGAGGATGACCTTCTCGCGGTCGTCCCAGAGATGCCCCGGATAGTAGCTGTGCGCCTCCCGCTGGCAGTTGTAGCCGTAGAAGCGGTCGAAGCCGCAGGCGAGCGGGTCCGACACGCTCCCTGGGCCGCCGAGGCCCCACTTGCCGAAGCCGCCGGTGGCGTAGCCGGCGGCTTTCAGGATCGCCGCGAGCGTGACGGTGCCGGCAGGCATCGGGAACTGCCCCTCCGGCTTCGCCTCGCGGTTGGAACGGACGACGGCGTGCCCGGGGTGCTTGCCCGTGAGCAGCACGCAGCGGCTCGGCGCGCAGACGGCATTGCCGGCCCAGTGCCGCGAGAGCCGGGTGCCGCGGGCGAAGAGGGCGTCGATGTTCGGCGTCTGGATGTCCTTGGAGCCGAGGCACGAGAGGTCGCCCGTGCCGAGATCGTCGCAGAGGAAGAAGACGATGTTGGGGGGCCTCGGCTCCGCGGCTGGGACCATCGTCTCGACACCGCACCCGACGGCCACCAGCAGCGCTACGACGATTGCGGTGCACGCTCGCATCAGCACCTCCCCGAGAACATGACTACCCACCGAGACGATACCCGAGCGGCCCGGTGTAGTCACGCGGTCCGAGCACGTCCCGCAGATGGTCCTTCACCGCACGGGGCGGTTGCGGCCGCGGTGCATCCGCTCCTGCCAGCGGAGCACGAGGACCGTGGCGATGGTCGCCACGAGGATCTGTGCCGCGAGTGCGGCGATCGGAATCCAGAGGGCCGGATCGTAGTCGCCCAGATTCCGCCAAAACGTCGGCACCCCATCCCCCTCGCTGCGGCACCCCCGGTGGGCCCAGTAGAGCGGCGAGAAGAGCATCGCGAGCACCTTGAGCACGCCCCCCTTGATCGGCAGGATCGTGGCTCCGAGCAGGATCTGAGGCGTGATCAACAGCGGTACCGCGAGCACGCCCTTGTCGGTCGAACGGACGCAAGCCGACACGACCAGGCCGATCGAGGCGCAGGACACGGCCGCGAGCCAGTTGCAGATGCCGGAGACAACCGCGCCCCGCCGGTAGATACCGGCCGGGCCCTCACCGCCGAAGGCCTCGCGAACCAGGAAGCCCAGTTCGACGGTCGCCGTGAAGACCGCGACCTGCACCGCGAGCACGACGGCCAGTGCCGCCACCTTCGCGACCACGTAGGCGGTGAACCGGAGCCCGTGCCGTCGCTCCAGGTCGAGCATCGGCCGCTCCTTGACGATCTCCCGGAAGCCGGTCACGAAACCGAGGATCACCATGCAGATGCTCATCAGCGAGAGCCATTTGAACGTGCCACCCGGATCGATGATCTCGCGATCCGGGGCCACCGCCACCGTGTCGGTCAGCGCGTCGCGGACGATCCGCATGACGGACGGCTCCCGCAGGTGGGCGAGCAGTTTCGGCTGGCTGTCGAGGAACACCCTGATCTGGCCGGGGATACTGGCATCCTGCTCCGACACGGTGTCGGTGGCTATCGCCTCCGACACCTCCCCCCACACGTCCGCCAGGACATCCTTCTCACCGGGGTCGAGGAATCGGGTGAGCATGAGCGGATTCAGGAACGACGTCGCCGCGAAACCGGCCAGCACCACTGCGGCGAGGACGAGCGGGAGGAGAGCCGCCATCGCGAGGCCCATCCGGTCCCGAACGGCCGTCTCGAGTTCCCGGCAGAACAACGTGCCAAACTGCCGCGCGAATCCGGGAATGGAAACCGCCGCGAGCGATGCCACCCGCTCCGCCGCCGCTCCGGCGAGCCCCGCGGGCTCCGCCGCGCCGTCGTCGTCGACCAGTCGCTCCCGCCAGCGGGCGGACCAGAATCCCGGCGGCCTATCCTCGATGGCCACGTAGACGTCGGCAAGCCGATTCACCCCAAAGTGGCCGAGGGCTTCGACGCGGGAACCGAACCACACCACCTCGCCATGCCCGAGGATCAGAAGCCTGTCGGCCTGATCGACGTTGTCGAGGTGGTGCGTGACCGCGATCACGGTCGTGCCCGCCCGCGCCCGGGCGGCGAGGAGGGTCATGATCCGGGCCTCGGTGGCAGGATCCAGGCTGGAGGTCGCCTCATCGAGCACGAGGAGGCCCGGGGCGGCGAGCATCTCCGCCGCCAGGCTCGCCCGCTTCATCTCGCCCCCCGAGAGCGTGCCGATGGGTTCGTACCGAACCGCGTCGAGGCCGACATCAGCCACGACCCGGTCGATCGCCGCCTGCCGCTCTACGGCGGTCGCGTGCGACGGAAGCCTCACCGCCGACGCATAATGGAGCGCCCGGTCGACCGGCAAGGCTTCGGGGTTGATGTCTCGCTGCGGCACGTAGCCAATGGCCCCGCGGAGGAGGTCCGCCTCGCGAAACACGTCGTGCCCACCGACGAGCAGGCGGCCGTCCGAGATCGGCCGATCTCCCAGGATCGCGCGGACGAGCGTGGTCTTGCCCGCCCCGCTGGGGCCCAGCACGCAGACGAACTCGCCCGGCTCGATCCGGAATGTCACGTCCTCGAGCAGCGTCTTCCGCTGCCGGCTGCCGAGGTCATCCGGCACCGACACCGTCACGCCTTCGGCGACGACTGGAAGTCCATTTGTTGCTGCGAGCGTCATGCGAACACGACCCTTGATGCCTGGAGGCGTCGCACCCTTCCATCCGGATCGGCGCCGGAGTCATGACGGTGGGCATCGACGGGTTCGCAAGATACCATCGAGCCGCGGTACCTTCCCATCGCCGACCGACAACGTGCCTCATGACGGAGCGACGCACCGACCTCGACGCTCTCCGAGGCTTCGCCATGCTGCTGGGTATCGCGATCCACGCCTCGTTGAGTTTCTTTCCGGTTCCCTGGCCGGTGCACGACACGCAGCACAGCCGCGTGCTGCCGCTGTTGTTCCTGGCCGTGCACGGCTTTCGGATGCCGCTCTTCTTCCTGCTCAGCGGCTACTTCACGATGCTCGTCTATCGACGCCGCGGGCTGAAAAGCCTGCTCGAACAGCGCTTGATGCGGATCTTCCTGCCGCTCGTTATTGCATCCGCGACGATCATTCCGCTCGACACGGCGCTCAAGGGATACGCTCATCGCACGATTCTTCCGGAACCGGCCGTCGCAGAGATTCTGTCTGGCGACGCGGCTGCCGTGCGCCGCAGGCTCACCGAACCCGGAGCGATCGCACGGAAAGACGCCTCCTACGCCGCCACGCCGCTCGCCTGGGCCACGATGCACGGCGATCCGGCGATCGTGGCGGCGGTGCTCGATGCCGGCGCCGACGCCAATGAGCGCGATCGCGGCGGAAACACAGCCCTCCATGCGGCCGCCTTCTTCGGCCGGAATGCGGCCGGCCGACTGCTCGTGGAGCGGGGGGCCGACCCCCGCGCCCAGAACTTCGTCGGTCGGCTGCCGGCGGCGATCATGGCCCTCTCCGCCGATACCGCTGCCGAGGTCGCGCCGCTCATCGGCCTCGACACACTCGGCGCGGACGACGTGCTGGGGGGTCGCGAGCGACTCCGCGATCTCCTCCCTGCCGAGCCGAACTCGGAAGCCACGGCGGGCGGGCCACTCGACAGGCTGACGCTCGCCTGGTCACGAATACTGTCGTCGGAGGCGCTGCGACTGGGCCTCGGCTCGTGGTCGCTGCACCTCGTCCAGACGAACGTGTTCGACCACCTCTGGTTTCTCTGGTTTCTCTGCTGGCTCGTGATCGTGTTCGCGCTGCTCGCGGTGACGGAGCTCCTGCCATCGGGCCGCGAACGCGGGTGGCTCGTGGCGGCATCGTGCCTGCCGCAGGCGGTGATGGGCATGTCGCTGGCGGGCTTCTACGGCCCCGACACGTCCCTGGGGCTGCTGCCGCAGCCGCACGTGCTCGCCTTCTACGCCTGCTTCTACTTCTTCGGCGTCGCTACCTTCGCGGCGGAGGGGATCGACACGCGGCTGGGCCGTTCCTGGCAGCTGCTCCTGCCGGCCGCAGCGGTGCTCCTCGCGGCCGGCATCGCGACGATGAACGACCGCACGCTCGCCACCGTGCTCCAGCCGGCCTACGCCTGGACGATGTCGTTTGGACTCATCGGCCTGTTTCGCCACTGCTTCGCGAAACCGAGGCCCGCGGTGACGTGGCTGGCCGATGCATCGTATTGGATGTATCTCATGCACGTGCCGCTGGTGATCGTGGCCCAGCTCTTCGTCCGGCAGTGGCCATGGCCCGCGACGGTGAAGTTTCTCATGATCCTGGCGATCGTGACGCCGATCCTGCTCGCCAGCTACCGCTGGTGCGTCCGCTTCACGCCGATCGGC
>CAXNJC010000177.1:0-4338 GCA_964202525.1 Pirellulales bacterium | reverse complement strand
CCATGAAGATCCTCCTCGCCAGCCCCCGCGGCTTCTGTGCCGGCGTCAACATGGCCATCGAGACGCTCGAGACCGCCATTCGCCTCCACGGCACGCCGATCTACGTGTTCCACGAAATCGTCCACAACAAGCACGTGGTCGACCGGTTCGTCGGCGAGGGCGTGGTGTTCGTCAACACCGTCGACGAGGTTCCCGAGGGGTCGGTGCTGCTATTCTCGGCGCACGGCGTGGCCCCCGACGTGCGGCGGGTCGCAGAGGCGCGGCGGCTGCGGGCGATTGACGCCACCTGCCCGCTGGTCACGAAGGTGCACCTCGAGGCGATCAAGTATGCCGGGCAGGGCTACCGCATCCTCTTGATCGGCCACGAAGGGCACGACGAGGTGATCGGCACGATCGGGCAGGCGCCGGCGGCGTTCACGCTCGTGGAGAAGCCCGACGACGTCGATGGCCTGCCGTTCGGCACGTCCGACAAACTCGCCTACCTCACGCAGACGACCCTTTCGGTGGACGACGCCTCGCGCATCATCAGCCGGCTCAAGGAGCGATTCCCGCAGATCGTCGGCCCGCCGAAGGACGACATCTGCTACGCGACGCAGAACCGTCAGGAGGCAGTGCGGCTGCTGTCGGAGGATGCCGATCTCGTGATCGTGCTCGGCAGCCAAAACAGTTCCAACAGCCAGCGGCTCGCCGAACTCGCCCGCGAGCGCGGGATCCCGGCGCACCTGATCGACGGCGCGGGCGAGATCGATCCCGCCTGGTTTCGCGGCGACGAGACGGTCGTGATCACGGCGGGGGCCAGCGCCCCCGAGAGCGTCGTGCAGGACTGCGTCTTGTGGCTGAGAAGCCGCTATGCAGCGGACGTCGAGGAGCGGTCGATCCGGGAGGAGAACGTCTACTTCCCGCTGCCGAAGGAACTGCGGTCCGCCGCATCGGCGGCCCGGCTGCCGATGGCCTGACGCATGCGTGAGCTCCAGCCCACTCGTCGCACGCTGCTGGCGGCCGGGCTCGCCGCGGCTCGCGGAGTCGCAGCGGCCGCCGAGCGCTTGGACGCGACATCCCACGAGATCCAGGGCATCGACGTCTCCCGCTGGCAGCGGGAGATCGACTTCGCGAGGGTGGCGGACGCCGGCATCACGTTCTGCTTCTGCAAGGCCACCGAAGGGCTCGCGCATGTCGACCCGCGGTTCGCCGCCAACTGGCCGGCGATGGCCGCCGCCGGCCTGGTCCGCGGCGCCTACCACTTCGGCCGTCCGGGCGCCGACGCCGCCCGCCAGGCCGACTTCCTGTTCGACACCGTGCGGCCGGCCAGGGGCGACCTGCCTCTGGTGCTCGATCTCGAGAAGGATGACGGCCTGCCGCCGGCGGACGTCCGCGCGTGGACGGAGGCCTTTGTGGCGCGGCTCCGCGACCGCATGGACCGGCCGCCGATCATCTACGCCGGCCTCTATTTCTGGAGGGACAAGGCGGGCGACGGCGACGCGCTCGGCTGTCCGCTCTGGCTGGCGGCCTACGTCGACGATCCGGCACAGTACGTGCCCCGGGCCTGGGACCACTGGTCGTTCTGGCAGTACACGTCGAAGGGCTCCGTACCCGGTGTTCGCGGCCACGTCGATCGCGACGCCTGGCACGGCGACCGCGGGTCGCTCGACGCGCTGCGGCTGCCGTGACGACGGTCGCGCGTCGCTCTCGTTCATGAAGGGCCGCCGCCCAGAACTCAGCGAGGGATCGCCCGTGCCTCGAGAGCCGGCGTATGCCGTCAAGCGCAGCCACGATGGCGAAGCGCCGGCGGCATCCGAGTGAGCCGAGGCCTGGAGGACCGAGGTGAACGTCCGGCGACGGGGCACGGGCGGTCCCGAGCCTCGCGAAGGCCACGCGTTGGTGCGGCCGCTCCCGAGCAAGCATGCGGGGCCATGGATGGCCCGCGTGCGCTCTCAATGCGTGAGTTTCTTGTAGCGGAAGCGGTGCGGCTCGTCGGCGGCCAGGCCGAGCCGCTCCTTGCGGCTTCGTTCGTAGACCTCGAAGTTGCCCTCGCACACGTGCACGTAGCCATCCCCCTCGAAGGCGATGATGTGCGTCGCGAGCCGGTCCAGAAACCAGCGGTCGTGCGTGATCACCACCACCGAGCCGGCGAAGCTCGCGATCCCTTCCTCGAGCGACCGGAGCGTGTCCACGTCGAGGTCGTTGGTCGGTTCGTCGAGCAGGAGCAGGTTCGCCCCGCCGCGCAGCAGTTTGGCGAGGTGCACCCGGTTCCGCTCGCCGCCCGAGAGCGTGCCCACCTTCTTCTGCTGGTCGGGCCCCATGAAGTTGAACTTCGCCACGTAGCTGCGGGCGTTCACCGTGCGCTTGCCGAGTTCGATGGTGTCGTGGCCGCCCGAAATCTCCTCGAACACCGACTTGTTGGGGTCGAGCGCGTCGCGGTTTTGGTCGACGTAGCCGATGTCCACCGTGGCCCCGACCTTGATCGTGCCGGTGTCAGGCGCCTCGCCCCCCACGAGCATGCGGAAGAGGGTCGTCTTGCCGGCGCCGTTCGGCCCGATGATGCCCACGATCCCACCCGGCGGCAGACGGAACGACAGGTTTTCGAAGAGCAGCTTGTCGCCGAAGGCCTTCGAGATCTTCTCGACGTCGATCACCTGGTCGCCGAGCGGCCGGCTGGCGGGGATGAAGATCTCGATATCCTGGTCCCGCACGGCCGCCTGCTCGGCGGCCAGCTTCTCGTAGGCGGCGAGCCGCGCCTTGCTCTTGGCCTGGCGGGCCTTGGGCGACATCCGCACCCACTCGAGTTCCTTGTCGAGCGTCTTCTGACGTGCGCTGGCCTGCTTCTCCTCGAGTTCGAGCCGGGCCTTCTTCTGCTCGAGCCACGACGAGTAGTTGCCCTCGAACGGGATGCCGCGGCCGTGATCGACCTCGAGGATCCACTTGGCCACGTTGTCGAGGAAGTAGCGGTCGTGCGTGACGGCCACCACCGTGCCCGTGTACTCGGCGAGGTGCCGCTCCAGCCAGTTCACGCTCTCGGCATCGAGGTGGTTGGTCGGCTCGTCGAGCAGCAGGAGGTCGGGCTTCTCCAGCAGCAGCTTGCAGAGGGCGACCCGTCGCCGCTCGCCGCCGGAGAGATTGGTCACGCCCCAGTCGCCGGGGGGCAGGTTCATCGCGTCCATCGCGATCTCCACCTGTCGGTCCAGGTCCCAGAGATTCTTGACGTCGATTTCGTCCTGCACCGTCGCCTGCTCGGCGAGCAGCTTCTCCATCTCCGCGTCGGACAGCGGCTCCCCGAGCCTCGCGTTGATCTCCTCGAACCGCCGCAACACGGCCCGCGAGTGATCGACGGCGTCCAACACGTTTTCGAACACGGTCTTGTTCGGGTCGAGCTTCGGCTCCTGCTCGAGGTAGCCGACCGTATAGCCCTCGGCGAGGCGGGCCTCGCCGTCGTAGTCTCGATCGATGCCCGCCATGATCTTCATGAGCGTGCTCTTGCCGGCGCCGTTGCGGCCGAGGAGGCCGATCTTGGCCCCAGGGTAGAAGGCAAGGTTGATGCTCTTCAGCAGCTCGCGCTGCCCAAACTTCTTGGTGAGGTCGACGACCTGAAAGATGAAGGCGGGGCCCATCGGATGAACGGCTGCTCGCGGGGTGGAGGTGCGGGGACGAGGACTGTCGTCGCGACGATCCTAGCAAAACGGCCGGTGGCGCATGAGGGGCCGTTGCTGGTCGTCGGGCGATGGACTACGATGCTGCAGAGCGGTGAAAACCGCCGTTTTCGCGCCGTCGAGCGGAGGTCACCATGCCCAACTACGTTCATCCCGAAGTGCTCGTCTCGACCGAATGGGTGGCGGAGCATCTCTCCGATCCACACGTTCGGATCGTCGAGTCCGACGAGGATCGGGCCCTGTACACGCAGGGCCACGTTCCCGGGGCGGTGGAGATCGACTGGGCCGTCGACCTGCAGTGCCCCGTGGTCCGCGACTACATCGACCGGGCCGCGTTCGAAAAGCTGTGCGCGGAGCGGGGCATCTCCAACGACACGACCGTCGTCTTCTACGGCGACAAGAACAACTGGTGGGCCTGCTACGCCTTCTGGGTGTTCAAGCTCTACGGCCACAAGGACTGCCGGATCATGAACGGCGGCCGGAAGCGCTGGGAACTCGACGGGCGGGCGTGGTCGAGCGACCGCGTGTCCTACCCGCGGGGCCAGTACGTCGCCCAGGAACAGGACGGCTCGATCCGGGCCCTCCGCGACGAGGTGCTCAAGCACTGCAAGGCCGGCAAGCAACTGCTCGACGTCCGCAGCCCCGAGGAGTATCGGGGCGAGCGGATGCACATGCCCGACTACCCGAACGAAGG
>CAXNJC010000176.1:0-4338 GCA_964202525.1 Pirellulales bacterium | reverse complement strand
GTCTGGGTCATGCATAGGTGGATTTGCGTCATGGACTCGGCCCAGCGGCGTGCGCTACTGTGGAGATCAGAGGGTTCGGGCGAGCTGAGAGCCGGTCAGGGAATCAGACTGCCGATGTACATCCGTACCAGCGCCGCACCGACGGGGCTCTCCGCACGCGAGGTGGCGCTCGTCGTCGAATCCGCGACGGCGTTCAGCCGTGGCGTGCTCCGGGGCGTTTCGCAGTGGATGGCCCAGCAGGCGGCTGGCTGATCACGGTCGACGATCGCGTAATCGGAGCACCGATCCCGGGCTGGCTCATCGGCTGGTCCGGCGACGGCGTGATCAGCGGGCTGCCCGAACGGGCCCTGCCGAAGACCTGGCGTGGTGCGGAGCGGCCGGTCGTCTACGTGCGCGATCGACTGACGACCGAGCGGCTTCCCGGCATCTATCCCGACGACGAGGCGGCGGTGCGGTTGGCCGTGACGCATCTCGTCGATCGCGTTATTCCCCCGGTGCCCGTGCGGCAGTGGGTGATCTCCGAGCCGAAGCGATTGCGCTGCTTCCTCGCTGACCGCCCAATCGCGGTCGCGGGCCTCACGAGGATCTTCGTCTCTCGAGTAGAGCGACTGCTTTGTACTGCGGCGGGCTCGACCCGTGACGGTCGCAGGCCGAGCGAGGCTCGCCCACGACTCGGTGCCGTATGCTTTCTGCACCGCTTCGGATCGGCGCTCAATCACCATGTGCATCTCCATGCGTGCGCGACCGACGGCGTCTGCGTGCCAACCGGTGGCGGGCCGCCGGCACTCTTGCCGGCGGCGCGAAGGCGAAGCCGCCGGCTGGAGCCAGTCGCCGGCCCGGCCGATCACCCAGGCCGATCTGGCCACGCTCACCGAGAAGGTGCGCCGGCGTGTCGTGCGTTGGTTCCGCATGCAGCGGCTCCTCGACGCCGATGCGGCCAGCGATATGGTCGCTGGCGTCGTCGAACTCTCACCGTTTGACTTCTTGGACCGGCTGGCCGATCTCGTGCCGCCGCCGCGGAAGCACCGGCATCGCTATCACGGGGTGTTCGCCCCGAATCACAAGCTCAGGTCCGCCGTCACGGCGCATGACAAAAGGGAATGTCGGCAAGCCGCGTGATGCCGCGACTGGTGGGCATGCGGTCGGCGGACATGCGGCGGACGGAGATGCCTTCTGCCACGGCTGCGACTCATGCGACAAACTGCCCTCCCACGACACCTCCCGACGCCAAAGGCCAAACTCATGGCTCGGGTGGGCGAGGAGTTTCCTGTTGCGTGCCCGGGGTGTGGTGGCGACATCCGGCTCATCGCGTTCATTACCGATCCGGGGCCGATCCGGAAGATCCTCCCACATCTCGGCGAACCGCTCGAACCAACGCCCGTCTCGCCCGCCCGTGGCCCACCAACCGATTGGGAAGAGCTCGTGCAGATCCACGACGAATGCGACGTGACTCAGACGTCGCCCGACGAACTGCCCGTGATCGACACTCGCAGCCTCTGACGGGATCCCATGTCACGGTGCGGACGGCCTGTGAGCAGTGCGGTTTCAAGGCCGGTCTGCGTCGACGAGACAAATCCGGCCTTGAGCGTGGATAGGAAGCTCCGCGGCGCCTCCACGGTCGGGCCTCATCCAGCCCGACCGGTTCCGGCTGTTGCTCCTCGTGATCCGTCCCGCTCGGCCGATGCTTGCCGAAGTGCCATTGGCCGACCTATCCTTCGGTCGGAGTGGCGACCGCTGCGCCCGCCGCCGAGTTGCTGGCGGCGACCGACGAACTCGGCGTGGCCGTGCTGCCGCTGCTCGACGCCGACCGCCTCGCCGTGCCGGAGATCGCCGCGCTGGCCGGCCATCCGTCGGCCATGCTCGTGGTGATCACGGCGAGCGCGTCGCTGGATACGATCGCAGCACGGATCGCCGCGGTCCGTCGCGCGAAGGGCACGCTCCTGATCGGCATGGCCGTGGACGGCACACGGCCGCCCCCGGCCGGTGTCGAGGGGAGCGATTTTCTGGCGGTGATGCTCCCGGCGGGTGGCCTGCCTCACGACACCTGGCGGAGCCCGCCGGCCCGGCCGCTCGTTGCCTGGCGACAGGAGGCCGACGTCGCTGCCCCGCGGGCGGCGTGCGACGCTCTGCGGCGGGATCTTGCCCTCTGGCGGATCGCCAGCGGCGGCGACACGCGGGCCTGGGATTGGGCCGGCTACCTCGTGGGGTAGCGGGATCGGCGGGCAGTCGGGTCTTGGTGTATGGCTAGAAACGCATGTCACCGAACGCTTTTTACGATCGATAGGGAAGACGGATTCGCGGATCGTTTGGATCGAAGTCCTTGGCGTTCCGGGTGACGAGAATGCAGCCTTCTCTGTCCGCCGTCGCCAGCACGATCGCATCCGGCAGCTTCAATTGCAGAGTCCTGCGGAGGTCAACGGCCCTCGTGGCTATCTGCGCGGAAAGATCGATCCGGCGCAGGGAATCGAAGAGCGTCTCGGCGGCGAAACGCTCCGCTTCTGTTTCGGCGCCGATCATCACTTCCATCCAGGAGATGACCGAATAGCAGGGGTCTTCGTAGCGATCGATCTCAGCGGCCGCTGCATCGAGACCTTGGAGGAAGTCGATTAGCACATCGCTGTCGATGACCGCCTTCATCACTCCCACTCGTCACGGAGTTGGCGGACCGTCGCTGCGCTGTCGAGTTTTTTCTCGCTCCAGGCGCCGAACGCTCGGGATCGATTCGGCCGGTGCTCCTCCGCGAGCAATCGTGCGACTGCTCGCCTTACCGCTTCGGCGCGGGAAATACCCTGCGCTGCACAGAGGGCCGCAAGCGACTTCACTTGATCATCGGTAAGATCCACGATCGTTCGCATGATGACGTCATCATATAACGCTATCGGTTGGTTGTCAAAATGATCGCCCGGTCGGTCGCACTTCGGCAACGGTCTTCCGGCTGATGAGCGTGACGCTCTCCCCATTTCTTGATCCATCCGGGATGTTAGGTTTTTAACCTTGGCATCACCAGAAAGGGTGGGTTTTTCGGATGGGAAAGAGATCGCGGGCCAGGTGACCAGCCGCGCACACTCGAGAACCCGCCGGAGTTACGCGTGCGGGCTGACAGCGGCGGAGAGGCATTCGTGGATGCCGCCACATGGGATGCAATTCAGCCGAAGGGCAGGACGCAGGAGGAGGAGAGGCGAGCCGGGGGACGGAAGCCAAACAACCCGGATCGCTACCCACTCTCGACGCGAATCATCGACCTGACCGACGGCTGCGGCAGCGCGTTGCACGGTCGCAAGTCGGGTGAGCGACTCATCTATAGGTGCGGTCGCTACGTCAACTCCGGCGGTGCCGAGTGCCATCACAACACGGTTGATGCCGATGCGATGCTCAAACTCGTGCTCGACGCTCTCGTGGAGTGTGTCACCAAGGCCGGCGGCGAGGCTCCGGACGAAGAACATGCCGCCCTGCCGCAGCTGCGGCGTCGGATCGAGGAACTCGATCAGGATCTCGGCACGGCACGACAGCGGATGGCGAAGGAGAAGGATGATGCCCGCTACGAGGCCCTCGCTCATGCATTTGAGGAGATCCGTGCAGAGCGCGACCAAGCGGCCCATCGGGTCGAAGAGCTCACCAAGCGCCCCGCCGTCGTCACGGTGGCGGTCAGCCCCGAGGAGAAAGTCGACGCGCTCATGCTCGCGATCGATGAGTTGGCGGCCGTCACCGTCGACGAGACGGCTCGGCAGCGAATTCGCCCGCTCGTGCTCCAGCTCGGCATCTGGATCGGTCTCGACTTCGAGGGCTACACGAGGGGCAAGCGGCCATTGCGTCGTACGCCGGGGCGTTATCGCCTTTGGGCAGGAGAACCTGCCGGTCCGCGTCCACGGGGCCCAGCATGTCGCTGTGGAGGAGGCGGTGCCCGCTGCCCCACCTCCGCGCCGGTTGGCGACCCAGCCGATCCGCCGGTTGGGTCTCATCGCCGCCGAGCCCGCCACGGTGGTCCACGACGATCACGGCGTGTCGCTCGACACGCCACACGACAATCAGGGCGCCCTGGCGTGTTGCCGGGGCCCGTCGGTCGAACCCGGTGCCGAAGGAGGCGATGGCACCGGTGACGACCGCACGGATGAGCCCATCTCCGGGATGGTTCAGTCTCGTACGGTAATGAATGTCGGGGCGACACGATTCGAACGTGCGACCTCTACGTCCCGAACGTAGCGCTCTAGCCAGGCTGAGCTACGCCCCGAGTGCGTGCGGCTGGTCGGCCGTTGGCCGGCCCCCACGCGGGAGAGACCGGTAGATTACCCGCCCGCTGGCCCTCGGGCAACGCCGCTATTCCCCGGCCGCGGCTACTCC
>CAXNJC010000175.1:0-4342 GCA_964202525.1 Pirellulales bacterium | reverse complement strand
AGCCGGCTGACGTTGTGCTTCTCCATGTATTCGCTCATGTCGATCTGGATGAGCGCCTCGGCGTCGCCGAACATGAACTGGGCGAGGGCCTTGGCGAGCAGCGTCTTGCCCACGCCCGTCGGCCCAGCGAACACGAACGAGCCGATCGGCCGCTTCGGATCCTTGAGGCCGGAGCGGCTGCGGCGGACCGCCTTCGAGACGCTCTTGATCGCAGCCTCCTGGCCGATCACCTTCTTGTGGAGTTCGCCCTCCATGCCCATCAGCCGGGCCTGGTCCTCGGTGCTCATCCGGGTGAGCGGAATGCCGGTCATCTTGGAGACGACCTCGGCCACCACTTCCTCGTCGACCACGCCGTCGGCTTCGCGGCTCTTGTCCCGCCAGTCGCGGGTCATCGACTGCTTCTTCTTCTTGAGCTTGTCGGCCTGATCGCGGAGCGCCGCGGCCTTCTCGAAGTCCTGGTTGGCGACCGCCTCCTCCTTCTCCTTGTTGAGCCGCTCGACCTCCTCGTCGATCTCCTTGAGATCTGGCGGCTTGGTCATCGCCTTGAGGCGGACGCGGGCCCCGGCCTCGTCGATCACGTCGATCGCCTTGTCGGGCAGGCAGCGGCCGGTGATGTAGCGGCTGGAGAGGTCGACGGCCGCCTCGAGGGCGGCGTCGGAGATGCTCACTCGGTGGTGGCTCTCGTAGCGGTCGCGGAGCCCCTTGAGGATCTCCACCGCCTCGTCCTTCGTGGCCGGCTCGATCATGATGATCTGGAAGCGGCGGTCGAGGGCCGAATCCTTCTCGATGTACTTGCGGTACTCGTCGAGGGTGGTGGCCCCGATGCACTGGATCTCACCGCGGGCGAGGGCCGGCTTGAGCACGTTGGAGGCGTCGATCGCACCCTCGGCGCCGCCCGCGCCGACGAGCGTGTGGAGCTCGTCGATGAACAGGATCGTGTTCTTCGCGCGACGAACCTCGTTCATCACGGCCTTGATCCGTTCCTCGAACTGGCCGCGGTACTTCGTGCCCGCGACCATCATCGCGAGGTCGAGCACGACGATCCGCCGGTCGGCGAGCAGCTCCGGCACGTTGCCGTCGACGACCCGCTGGGCGAAGCCCTCCACGATCGCCGTCTTGCCCACGCCAGCCTCGCCGAGGAGGACCGGGTTGTTCTTCGTGCGGCGGCAGAGGATCTGGATCGCCCGCTCGATCTCCTTCTCGCGGCCGATCACCGGATCGAGCTTGCCCTGGCGGGCGAGTTCCGTGAGGTCGCGGCCGAAACTGTCGAGGGCCGGCGTCTTGCTCTTGCCCGCCTTCGGGCTGCCCTCGCCGCCGCCCCCGCCGCTGCCCGCCGGCTGGCGGCCCCCCATGCCGGCCCGCTCGCCCCCCTCGTTCTCCATGCCGTGGCCGAGCAGATTGAGCACTTCCTCACGCACGTCCTCGAGCTTGAGGCCGAGGTTCATCAGCACCTGCGCCGCCACGCCTTCCTGCTCGCGGAGCAGGCCCAGCAGGATGTGCTCGGTGCCGACGTAGTTGTGGTTGAGGTTGCGGGCTTCCTCCATCGAGTACTCGATGACCTTCTTGGCCCGCGGGGTCTGGGGGAGCTTGCCCATCGTGACCATGTCGGGGCCGCTCTGCACGAGCTTCTCGACCTCCATGCGGATCTTCCGCAGGTCGATGTCGAGGTTCTTCAGCACGTTGGCGGCGACGCCGCTCCCCTCCTTGATCAGGCCCAGGAGCACATGCTCGGTGCCGATGTACTCGTGGTTGAACCGCTGGGCCTCCTGGTTGGCCAGCTGCATCACCTTCCGGGCGCGGTCCGTGAAACGCTCGTACATGGGGAGATCCTGTGTCCTTTCGGCCCCGCGGCGGGGCGAATGGGGAGCGTGCCATTCCGGCAGGCTTCCCGTCCAAATCGTGGAGGGTGCAAACCTTACGCCAAACCCGTCCGGGGATTCTAGGACTGGCCCGCGGGAAAGTCCGGTCGCCGGGAAGTTACCCGGGAAAAACCGGCTTTTTCGACCGCCGTCAGGCGGCGGCCCGCGCGTCGTCGCCGCCGGACTCCCCGTGGAGCGGCAGCACCGTCGGTCCCGAGGCATCCTCGGCGGCCGCGGGCGGCTTCTCGAGCCGCTGCCATTCCATGGCGATCTCGCTGCTCCACGCCGCGCCGCTGTCGCTGCGGGAGAGTTTCTCCAGGGCCTGCCGGGCCTCGGCGGGCCGGCCCGTGCGGCGGAGCAGCGTGGCGTGCAGCAGCTGGGCTTCTCCGTCGGTCGGGGCCGCCTTCAGCAGGTCGCGGATTCTGGCTTCGGCCTGGAGCCAGTCGCGGGCGAGGTAGGCGTCGCGGGCTTTCACGAAGAGCTCGTCGGCCTCGGCGGACCGGGCCACGGCGATTGGCGGTGGAAAGGCGGCGGCCGCCGACACCGCAGACACGAGCCACAGGACCGCGACCGCCGTCCA
This sequence comes from Pirellulales bacterium, assembly GCA_964202525.1. Taxonomy (GTDB): domain Bacteria; phylum Planctomycetota; class Planctomycetia; order Pirellulales; family UBA1268; genus QWPN01. Next base: position 1,903 of record CAXNJC010000175.1, on the reverse strand, counting down.
CAGGCCGACCGTCAACGGCAGTTCGACGAGTCCGGGCCAGATGAAGGTCGTCACGAGGGCCACGTCGATCGACACCGCGAAGGCGAGCGCCAGCACGAGGCCCGAGAGGCTTCCCCGGAGCCATGCCCACGGCAGGCCGGGCCAGACGAGCGTGAGGTAGCGGAGGGCGTGCATGCAGCCGTTTCCGGACGGGCGAGGGGGCGGGAGTGTAGGAGTCCCGCGGTCGTTCTCCAAGGCGACCGCCGGCGCGGTACAACGGTCGGTAACCATGACAACCGGCGAATCTGGCGAACTGGGTGGAACGGGCGGGGAAGGAACCTGCGGAATCTGGCGGATGATCGACGCGTCCGCCAACCGCGCCGCCGAGGCGCTGCGAGTGCTGGAGGACGTGCTCCGGTTCGGCCTCGACGACGAGCACCTCACCCGCACGGCGAAGGACCTCCGCCACGACCTCGCGGGGCTGCTCGCCCGGCATGGTCTGTGGCGGCGAACCGGCGCACGTGACGTGCTCGGCGACATCGGCGTTGGCGTGCAGGCCGAGGCGGTTCTCCCCCGGGGGGGCCTGGCCGATCTCGTGGCCGCCAACGCCGCCCGGGCGGCCCAGGCGCTCCGCAGCCTCCAGGAATCCGCCGCCGTCGTGGCCCTGGATGCGGTGACGGGCTTCGAGTCGCTCCGCTACCGCGCGTACACGCTGGAGCGGGCCGCGCTCGCCGCCGTACGGGCGTCCCACCGGCTCGCGGGCGTGTCGCTGTGCGTGCTGGTCGAGGGCGGCCGCGACGCCGACTCGTTCGCGCGGCTCGTGGCGTCGCTCGTCGAGGCGGGTGTGCGGATGCTGCAGATCCGCGACAAGTCGCTGCCGGTGCCGCTGCTCGCCGAGCGGGTGCGGACGGCGCTGACGATCGTCCGCCGCGATGCGAGCGGGCCGCGTCCGCTCGTCGTGGTGAACGACCGCGTCGATGTGGCGACGGCCGTGGCGGCCGACGGAGCCCACGTGGGGGCCGACGATCTGCCGGTGCCGCTCGCCCGCCGGGTGATCGGCCCGGAACGGCTCGTGGGCCGTACGGCGCACGACGTGGGCGAGGCCCGGGCGGCGGTGATCGACGGCGCCGACTACCTCGGCATCGGCCCCTGCTTTCCGTCGCCCACGAAGTCGTTCGCCGACCACGCGCCGCCGGAGTTTCTGCGGACGGTCTGCGGCGAGACGTCGCTGCCCGTGTTTGCGATCGGCGGCATCACGGCCGAACGGCTCGAGGCCCTCGTGCCGCTCGGCGTGCGGCGGGTGGCGGTGGCCTCGGCGGTGACGCGGGCCGCCGACCCGCCGCGGGCCGCCCGCGACCTGATCGACAGGCTCGCCCAGCTCACGGCGACGCCGTGACATCCTCGGCGGTGGACGCCCCGGGCGGCTCCTTCAGCACGGCGATGATCGCGGCTGCCATGTCGGCCTCGTCGCTCGACCGGTAGCCCGACCAGACGCGGCGGATCCGGCGATCGGGTCCGATCAGGTACGTCATCGGCACGCCCTCGATCCCGTAGGCGAGCGAAAAGTGCGTGGCGGCGACCGCTTCGGCGAAGCCCCAGGCGGCGATCGGCATCTGCCGCGACCTGAGAAACGCGGTCGTCTCTGCCGCCAGGTCGGCATCGTCGCCTCCCGATCCGACGGAGATGGCGATCAGCTGAAACCGCGGCTCATCGGCCAGCCGGCCGGCGATGCGGACCAGCCCGGGCAGTTCCCGCCGACAGGGCGGGCACCACGTGCCCCAGACGTTGAGCAGCGTCACCCGTCCGGCCAGTGTCGGCACCGGAATCGCCGGATCGTCGAGCGACACGATCGGCAGTTCGCCTACGGCGCGGCCCTCGGCGGGATGCGCTGGCCGTGGCACGTCGCAGCCGATCGGCAGGGCTG
>CAXNJC010000174.1:0-4378 GCA_964202525.1 Pirellulales bacterium | reverse complement strand
CCGCCGACGTGGTGCTGAGGAAGCCCTACGAGCACGCCCCGGTGAGCGATCTGTTCCTCTGGGGGCGGCGGCAGGATCTCGCCTACGAGCAGCCGGTGGGCTCGAGCCCGAAGCAGCGGCATCACGTCCGCTTCTGGAGGTCGAAGGAGGTCGATGCCGCCGGCGAGCCGCTCTGGCTCGGCGCCGCCACGTTCGACGAGCGGGTCGAGATCAGCCGCACCACGGGCGGCGTCACGCATAAGATCGCCCCGGAGGTGGACCGGGAGCGCAACAAGCTCGTGGGCGACACCGCCCGGTCGGGCGTGCTCGACGGCTACTACTGGGTCGACCGGTTCCATCCGGAGCGGCAGGGCTTCAACGGCGGCGGCGACCCGTGGGTCACCGACGGCCGCCTCGCCGTGGGCGTGCTCGAAGTCCGGCGCTGACGGGGATGCCGAATAGGAACCATTCTGCTTTTTGAGGACCCAGCAGAACGTTCCCGGTGTGCCCTCGTGGACCCTTCCTGCCGGAGCGATTCGCTCCGGCCCTGGAGCAAATCGCTCCAGGGGGCCCGGGACGCTGGTGCGTTTTGCCCCACCCCACATCGGGGCCACCGACATCCGGCCGCCCCGCCGCCGACCAGTTTTTCTCGGGCAAAACAGCTGACTCGCGGAAAACACAGCCGCCCGCCGGCAGCTTGGCACGGCACCTGCACTGACTGGAGATCAGGAGTTCGCCGTCCGCTTCCCTCAAGGCCCCACCCCACCACCATGCTCACCCGCACCCTCGGCTCGCTCGTCGTCCTGTCGGCTCTCGCGTCGTCCATCGCCTCCGCCGGAACGGTGTACGAAGTCACCACCGTGGGCGCCACGCAGACCGGCTCGAAGAACAACGCCGGCGTGTACATCGGCCAGTCGTTCAACTCGGGCACGAACACGCTGCTCACGTCAGCGAGCCTGGAGATCAACCGCAACGCCCTTGCCATCGCCGACTTCGTGCTCGAACTCCGCGCCACCACTGGCACACCCGGCAACTACTTCGCCAGCGGCGGTGCGCTGGCATCCGGCACGTTCAGCAACTCGATCCTGAGCGACAGCCTGGCCACGTCCTACACGTTCACCAATCTCAACTGGGCGATCTCGCCGAGCACGGTCTACATGATCGGTATCGCGAGCGAGAGCACGGCGACCGTGAAGTGGACGCTCAATCAGAGTGCCTCGCAGAACAGTTCCACAGGCTTCATCACCGGATTCTCGGGCTACAACTCCCAGGAAGGCACCAACGTCGACAACGGCCTCCACGGGGCGACGATCACCGCGGTGCCCGAGCCGTCGACCTCCCTGGCCGTCGGCCTCGCCGCAGCGAGCACGTGGCTGCTCACGCGGCGGCGAAAGGATTGACGCCGATACCTCTCCGTCTGGCGGCCCGTCACCGGCCGAGGGCCGCGGCGTGGAGGCGGTCGTACCGGGCGCCGTCGCGGCCGAGGTGGCTCTCGTAGAGGCACACCCGCCGCACGTCCGAGGCCCCGGCGTCACTCCCGCCGCACACTTCGATGGCGGCAGCAAGCTGCTCGCCGTCGTACCCTTCCCTACCGCGTCCTCCGGCCCGAAACCGGCCGAGCGTCAGGTGCGGCTGGTAGCCGCGGGCTTCCGGGGGAAAGCCGAGCGGCATGAGCCTCTCGGCAAGGGCGTCGTGGAGCCGCCCGATGGCCGCAGCACCCTCGCGAATGCCGAGCCACGCCACTCGCGGCCGCCTGACCTCGGGGAACACGCCGACGCCCCCGAAGGCTATTCGAAATGTGGGCACCGAGGCAGCTGCCTCGTCGATGGCGACGCATACGCGGTGCAGATCGGCGTCGTCGACGTCGTCACCGAGGAACTGCAGCGTGAGATGCATGGCGTCCGGCGTGACCCACGCCGCCTCCACGCCCGCGCCGCGGAGCCGGTCGATGATCCGCGCCGCCCGTGCGGCCACGTCCGCCGACGGGTCGATCGCGATGAAAAGACGCCGCTGCCGCATCGCTCACCTCCGGCCCCACACCGTATCATGCCACGACCCTCTCGTCTCCGGAGCAGCCCGATGCTCGTGCGCGTCCTCCTGATCATGGTCGCCCTGCCGGTCGCCGGCGCGGCCCACGGCGAAGGCGCCCCGTTCCCCGTGGCGCTCCGCGTCGATGCGGGGGCCGACCTCGGACCGATGCCGGAGATCTGGCGGTTCTTCGGCGCCGACGAGCCCAACTATGCCACCCTGCCGCACGGCAAGAAGCTCCTCGGTGCGCTCGGCGAGCTGCGGCCGAAGCAGGTGTTTTTCCGCGCCCACAACCTGCTCACCACCGGCGACGGCACGCCCGACCTCAAGTGGGGCTCCACCAACGCCTACACGGTGACTGCGGCCGGCGAGCCCGTCTACGACTGGACGATCCTCGACGGGATCTTCGACGCCTACCTGGCACGCGGCATCCGCCCCTACGCCCAGATCGGCTTCATGCCGGAGGCGCTCTCCGTGAAGCCGGTGCCCTACCGCCACCGCTGGCGGGTCGGGGCTCCGTACGAGGAGATCTACACCGGCTGGGCGCATCCCCCCAAGGACTTTGCGAAGTGGGAGCAGCTCGTCGAGGAGTGGGTTCGCCACTGCGTGGACCGCTACGGGGCCGACGAGGTGGAGACCTGGTACTGGCAGACCTGGAACGAGCCCAACATTCCCTACTGGCAGGGCACGCGCGAGGAGTTCTTCCGGCTGCACGACCACGCCCTCGCCGCCGTGCGCCGAGCCCTGCCCACGGCCAAGGTCGGCGGCCCCGACGTGGCAGGCGACGGCGGGGAGTTCATGGACGCCTTCCTCGAGCACTGCCTGAGCGGCACCAACCTCGCCACCGGTGAGCGCGGCACGCCGCTCGACTTCGTGTCGTTTCACGCCAAGGGCGCGCCCACCACGGTCGACGGCCGCGTGCGCATGGGGCTCCGCGAGCACCTCCGCACGATCGACAAGGGGTTCGCCCGGATCGCCCGTCACCCCGAGCTCCGGCGCACGCCGATCGTGATCGGTGAATCCGACCCAGAGGGCTGCGCCGCCTGCCAGGGGCCGCAGCTCGCCTACCGCAACGGCACGATGTATGCGAGCTACACCGCAGCGAGCTTTCCGCGGAAGCTCGCCCTCGCGGCGCGGCATGGCGTGAATCTCGAAGGCGCGCTCACGTGGGCGTTCCAGTTCGAGGGCATGCCGTGGTTCGCTGGCTTCCGGTCACTGGCCACCAACGGCGTCGACAAGCCGGTGCTCAACGTGTTTCGGATGTGGTCGCGGATGACGGGCCGGCAGCTTCCCGTGACGAGCGACGGCGAACGGCCGCTCGACGAGGTCCTGAAGGCCGGCATTCGTGGCCGACCCGACGTGGCGGCGATGGCCAGCCGCGACGGCGACACCCTGCGCGTGATGGTCTGGCACTACCACGACGACGACGTGGCCGGGCCCGAGGCTGCGGTCACGCTGGCCGTGTCGGGATGGCCGCGATCCCCCGCCCCGCCGCGGCACTTCCGCATCGACGAGCGGCATTCCAATGCGTTCACGCTCTGGCAGACGATGGGGTCGCCCCAGGATCCGACGGCCGAGCAGCGGGCGGAACTCGAGCATCGCTGCGGGCTGGAAACCGCCGCACCGCCCGCGGTGCGAGCCGAGGGCGACGCCATGCTGGTCACGTTCCCGCTGCCCCGGGCGGCGGTCTCGCTGCTCGAATGGCGGGCGGCGCCGCCGCCCGACGCCGTCGTCGCCGCCGACGGCAGCGGCGACTTCACCTCGGTGCAGGAGGCGATCAGCAAGGCGCCCATGCAGACCGGCCGCGGTGATCCTCCCTGGGTGATCCTGGTGAGGCCCGGCACCTACCGGGAGCGGATCCACGTGCAGCGCGAGCGGGGCAACATCCTCGTGGTCGGCGAGGATGCAGCGGCCACGAGGATCGTGTTCGGCCTGCACGCCAACGTGCCGGGGGAAGACGGCAAGCCGATCGGCACCTTCCGCACGCCCACGCTCTGGATCGACGGCGACGGGATGGAGTGGCGGAACGTCACCGTCGCCAACGACGCCGGCCCGGTGGGACAGGCCCTCGCCCTCCGCGTCGACGGCGACCGCGTGTCGTTTCGCGGCTGCCGCTTTCTCGGCTGGCAGGACACGATTCTCCTCAATCGGGGCCGCCAATACTTCGCCGACTGCCACATCGAGGGGCACGTCGACTTCATCTTCGGCGGCGCGACGGCGTGGTTCGACCGCTGCACGATCCGCTGCCTGAAGGATGGCTACGTCACTGCCGCCTCCACGCCCGACGGCACGCCGCACGGCTTCGTGTTCGCCGACTGCACGATCACCGGAGACGACGGCGTGAAGGCCTACCTCGGCCGGCCCTGGCGCG
>CAXNJC010000173.1:0-4383 GCA_964202525.1 Pirellulales bacterium | reverse complement strand
ATCGCGCCTTCGAAGCTCGTCACCGTGCCGACGGCTCAGGGCAACAAGATCGTCGGCATCATCGGGGCGACAACCGACACACTGCCGTTCGTCTCCTCGCCGGGGGCCGTGACGGTCGGCGCGGTCGCCGCGGCGGTCAACGCGGAGATCGCCTCCCTCAAGAGTGCGGGCGCTCACCACATCATCCTGGGCACCCATCTCCAGGGGCTTTCCTCCGACAACGACCTGGTGTCGAGCCTCGATCCGGGCATCGACCTGATCGTCGCGGGCGGCGGGGATGAGATCCTGAGGACCTCGTCCGCCCCGGCGCCGTCGAGTGTGTACACCGCGTCAGCGCCGGCGACCGTCGCAGTGACCGGCCTGATTCCCGGCGATTCGGCGGCCGCTCCCTCCGGCAGTTTGACCGGTGTGCCCAACACCTACCCCCTGTACAGCACGAGCACCGATCGCGGCGGCAGGACCGTGCCGATCGTGACCACGGGCGGAAACTATGGCTACCTGGGCCGCGTCACCCTCGCCGTCACCGGCTCGACCATCTCGATCGACACATCGTCGGGGCCACAGCGGGTCGCCAACACCACCGTCGATGCCACAGCCGGTGTTGCTGCCGACGCCACGATCCAGGCCGAGACGGTCGACCCCGTGGCGGCCTACGTCGCAGGCTTGGCGGCGGATGTGCGGGCCACCACCAGCGTCGACCTTCGCCACGGCGGCAGCGCCACCATCCGGTCGCGACAGACAAACCTCGGCTGCCTCGTGGCAGACGGCCTGCTGCACACCGCCCAGGCCCGGGCCGCCGACTATGGCGTGGATGCCCCGCAGATTTCGATCGCCAACGGCGGCGGTATCCGGGCGAACGTAACCTCCGGCAACGTGACGACCAAGAGCACCTTCGACGTCTCACCGTTCGGTAACTTTGTCTCGGTCGTCGAAGACCTGCGGCTGGACGACCTGAAACTCGTCCTCGAGAACGCCTATTCGAAGACCACGGAAAATACTGCCACCACCGGCGTGATCGACACCGTCGGCAGCGATGGCCGGTTCGCCCATCTCGGCGGCATGTCGATCGTGTACGACCTCACCAGGCAGGCGATGGTGCTCTCGGGCAGTGCCGTCACCACGCCGGGGAATCGCGTACAGACGATCGTGATCGGCGGCACGACCTACCTGCAGAACGGATCGTGGCTTGTCGATCCTGCTGCCACGACGTTCGACGTCGCGCTGCCGGCCTTCAGTGCGAATGGCGGCGATCAATACTTCCGGTTCGCCATCGGAGGTAACACGACCTATCTCTCCCAGCTCTACAGCTACACCACGCTCGGCGTGACCGACCAGCAGGCGCTGCGAGGCTATCTCGACTTCATGGCGAACGGGAATCCCGGGTATGACGTGTCAGGGTATCGCGCGGATTACGCCGTCCTCGAGTCATTCCAGGGCAGTCGCATCAGTGCAGTGCCGGAACCGACCGTCGCGGTCTTCTCGGTGGTCGGGAGTGCGGCCGCCGTCGCCTTCGTCCGCTGGCGGAGGCGCCGAACGGGATGAGGCGTCGAGCGGAGGCACGTGGATTGAGGGCCTTTCGAACGCCGCCGCGCCGGACGACGTGGCCGTCAGAAGTCTCCGAGCCTTGACCAAGGCTCGGCTGACCCGCGTGGTCGTCAACGCCGAGTGCACGTCGCTCGCGTGGCCCACCTACCGTTGACGCCCGCCACCCCGCTGCCGCCAGGCCTCCGCGAGCACCACGCCGCAGGCCACGCCCACGTTGAGGCTCTCGACGACGCCCGTGCCGGGGATCTGCACGCACTCGGCGGCTGCCGCCTCGATCGGTCGCGACACGCCCTCCCCCTCGCTGCCGAGCACGAGCACGACGCGGCCGCCGAGGCTGGCACCGGCGAGCGGCTTGCCGCGATGGCTCGACGTGGCGACGATCCGGAAACCGGCCTTCGCGAGCCGCCGGAGGTCGGCCACCGGTTCGGCGAGATCACACACCGGCACGTGCTCCGCCGCCCCTTCCGCCACGCGGACTGCCGCCGGCGAGAGCGGCGGAAGTTCGCCCACCCTCCCCACGATCGCTGCAGCGCCGAAGTGCGCCGCCGTCCGGAGGATCGAGCCGAGGTTGTGCGGATTCTGCACGCCGTCGAGATACACGAGCGGCCCGGGAGCAGCCGCCGTGGCCACGTGGGCGAGCAGGTCGTCGAGCGTCGACCGCGGCACGGCGGCGGCGAGGATCGCCACGCCCTCGTGGTGGATCGACTTCGTGAGCCGCTCGAGGTTGTCGTCGGCGACGATCTGAAACCCCTTCCGCTCGCGAACGCACCACTCCGTGAGCTTCGCGAACTGCCGCCGCCGAGCCTCGGTGAGGTAGACGCGGACGATCGCCTGCGGCCGCCTCGTGAAGATCGCCTCGCAGGCCCGCGCCCCGTGGAACATCTCCTCGGCCCTGCCGCGATGCCGCTTCTCGGCCACCGGCGGGCGGGCCGGGCCCGGCGGGCGCGCCGGCCGCGGAGGTCGCGGAGGTCGCGCTGTGCCGGGGGGCCGCGGCGGCGAGTCGGGGGAACGACGGGGGCGGGGCTTCTTCATGGTGCGACGAGTGTACCGTCGTCTTTTGGCAGCGTGCCGAGGTCTGGCCGATCCCGGAGGGTCGCTAACCCCTCGGGCGTCCCGCCGCTGGGATGGGCTTCAACCGCGCCGAGATCCTCCAGGTGCAGGTGGGGACGACGAGTCGCCCTGGCCACGATCAGCGACGGCGCCGGTTCCATCAACTGGATCGTCAGCCGCCCTCGGCCGCCATCTGCGCCACGACCGACGCATACTTCGCAAACAGAGCCGCCAGCCGCTCCCGGTCGAACGGCTTGACGATGAAATCAATCGCCCCGAGGTCGATGCACTCCGTGAGCTTGGCCCGCTGGTCCACGGCACTGACCATGACCACCCGTGCCGCGTCATCCGCCGCCATGATGCCCCGCAGGGCGTCGACGCCGTCGAGGATCGGCATCACGATGTCGAGTGTCACGAGGTCGGGCCGCAGCTCCTGATACCGGGCGAGCCCCTCCGCACCGTCGCCCGCCTCGCCCACCACCTCCCAGCCCGCCTCGCGGGCGATCCCGGCGATCCGCATCCTCATGATCAGGGCGTCGTCCACGATCAGAAGCCTCGGCGGGCGTGGTGTGCCGCGATCAGATGTGTTCATCGGTCCCTCCTTCGTGCTCATCAGAGCCTCTCCGTACCATGGCCCACCGTCTCCACCGTCATCACGCCCGTGGCCACTTCGAGCGACACGCGGCGGCCGCATTCGCCTCCACACGCGCGGGCGGTGATCGGAATGCCGGCTTCCGCGAGGAGGCACTCCACCGCGGACACATTCTGATCGCCGATCGGGATGCCCGACGCGAAGGCGAACATCTTCGCCCCACCCGCGAGCTTCGCCGTGCAGGCCGAACGCTCACCGCCGAGTTCATCGAGCAGGCGGAGCATCTCAGGGATCGCGGTGTCGGCATACCTCCCGGGCGGCGTGACCCGCCCGTTGCCCGCCGGCAGCATCACGTGCGCCAGCGCCGCCACTCGCCGCCGTCGGTCCAGAATGACCACCGCCACGCAGGATCCGACGAACGTGCGGAGGAAGCCGCCGTCGCGGGCCACGCCGATCTGACCGATGGCCAGCGCACCGGCATGGAAGATCGAGCCGCGTTCGGAGGGCATGGTCACGGCCGTCACTCCACCCCGGTGGCCGCGCCGAGCAGGCCGAGCCCCGCTGCGTCGGGCACGAACACGAGCCCGCAGCGGATCGGCACCCCGTCGATCCGAAACTCCGTCGCCGCCAGGAGCACCGTGTCGGACGCCGCCGCGTTGGCGACGAGCACCGCCTCCATGACCGCCGCCGGAAAATCGCGGACGAACCACGGCGGCGTCGGCAGCACGCCCGCGTCGGCTTCGCTCGGGATACCGGCCGCGATCGCGTTGAGGTAGCCGCAGCCGACGATGTTGGCCGTCTCGATCATGGCCGACCGCTCCAGGTCGCCCCATGCCGCCGACGTGCCGACCTGTCGCCCCAGCAGCACGTCGGCGAGCATCAGGCCGGCCGGATCGGACGCCGCGAGCACGAGCACGCCGCTCACGCCCCCCGACACCTGCATCGCGCAGCCGCAGATCGGCTCGCCATCGTCGCCGAGGAGCGTGACGGCCTCCTCGAGCGGCAGCACGGCCAGCCGGTCCACCGCCACGCTGGCGGGCCGGTCGAGCCACGCGGCGAGGGCCCGCGAGGCCTGGGCGGCCCCGGCGTGAAACAGCGCCGCCGTCCGATCGTGGTCGCGCTTCGTCATCGCTGCTCCTCGGCGGGCCGTGCCCTCGTGGCCATGTCGATCATGGTCGAGGCGTCGATCAGCAGGC
>CAXNJC010000172.1:0-4392 GCA_964202525.1 Pirellulales bacterium | reverse complement strand
ATTCGCCTGATGATCGCGAGTTTGCCTGTGGTGCTCACTGCCGTCGCATCGGCTGAGTCGCCCCTTGCGCTCCCCGATGACCTCGCGGCGTCGCTCGTTGCCCGGGAGCCGCTGCTCTCGAGCCCTGCCGACATCGACGTCGATACCCGGGGGCGAATCTGGGTGTGTGAAGTGCTCAACTACCGCGGAAAGCAGAACACGCGGCCTGAGGGCGACCGGATTCTGGTGCTCGAAGATACCGATGGCGATGGCATGTCTGATCGCCGAACCGTGTTTCATCAGGGCCGCGACGTCGATTCGGCTCTGGGCATCTGCGTGATCGGCGAGGGCCCTGGGCGAAAGGTGATCGTGTCGTGCGCGCCCGATGTGTTCGTCTTTCACGACGACGATGGCGACCTCAAGGCTGATCGCCGTGAGTCCCTGTTCACGCAGACGGGCACGCCCCAGCACGACCACTCCGTGCACGCGTTCGTGGTCGGCCCCGATGGCCGCTGGACATTCAATGTCGGCAACATGGGCAAGGCGGTGCGTGATGCCAACGGCCGGCCGGTGCGGGACCGGTTTGGCAACGTCGTCAACGACGCCGGCACGCCCTACCGGCAGGGCATGGTGTTTCGCTGCCGGCCCGACGGCAGCGATTTCGAGGTGCTTGGTCACAACTTCCGCAACGGGTACGAGGTCACAGTCGATGCGTTTGGCGGTCTGTGGCAGAGCGACAACGACGACGACGGCCATCGCAGCGCCCGTATCAACGCCGTCCTCGACTACGGGAACTTCGGCTACGTGGACGAGCGGACCGGTGCGGGCTGGCAGAAGCCGCGGACGAATCTCGAGGCCGACGTGCCGATGCGGCACTGGCATCAGAACGACCCCGGCGTGGTACCCAATCTGCTCCAGACCGGCGCCGGCGCGCCGACCGGCATCTGCATTTACGAGGGCAGCCTGCTCCCCGCGCGATTCGCCGGTGCGCTCATCCATTGCGACGCTGGCCCCAACGTAGTGCGGGCGTACCATGTGAGGTCGGCGGGCGCCGGCTATGTCGCCACGGCGGAAACGCTGATCGACGGCTCGGCCGACAAGTGGTTTCGCCCCAGTGACGTGTGCGTGGCGCCCGACGGCTCTCTGATCGTCGCAGACTGGCACGACCCGGGTGTGGGCGGCCACGGGATGGCCGACACCGAGAAGGGGCGTCTGTATCGCGTTGCGCCCAGGGGTTCCCGCTGGGCGGTGCCGCCCGTCGACGTCGAGAGCGTGGCCGGGGCCGTCGCCGCGCTCGCAAGCCCTAATCACTGTGCCCGGGCCACGGCGCTCGAGAGTCTCGGCAAGCAGCCTGAGTCTGCCGCAGTCGCGCTCGCCGAGGCATTTGGCCAGGCTGTCGACGCGCGGCACCGTGCCCGCCTCGCGTGGGCGGCCGGCATGCTGCCGGGCAAGGCCGATGAATGGATCGGCCGACTGGCTGCCGACGCCGACGAGCGACTGCGGTGCGTCGCGGTGCGCATGGGCCGGCTTGTGAAGGGAGACGTGATCGGACTCGGCGAGAGGCTGGCCGGTGACCCGTCGCCGCAGGTACGCCGAGAAATTGCGATCGCCCTGCGGGGTGCGACGGGGAGCCGGTCCGATCGTCTGTGGGCGGCCTTGGCCGTCAGGCACACCGCCGGTGACCGCTGGGAGCTCGAGGCGCTCGGCATCGGAGCCGATAGCCCGCAGGGCCTCGGCATGCCCAGTTCGTGGGATGGCAGGCTTGCGTCCTGGTTGGCCGAGACGGGCGACGCGTGGCGGTCACCCGCCGGGCGCGAGATCGTGTGGCGGAGCCGGGCTGCAGCCACGCCACGGCTCCTCTGCGAGCTCATCGGCAGCGCTGCGTGCGCCACCGGCGAGTCGCTCGCCTTAGCGCGGGCGCTCGATTTTCAGGATCGGGCCGCCACCGCTGCGGCCGTACGGCAGCTCGTTCCGCGGTTTGCTGCCACCGATGAGAAACTCCGCGTGATGCTGCCGGAACTCGTGGGCCGCCTCGACGCAGCGGCTGCCGACGATCCGGCGATCGCACGGCGGGTTCACGAGGCGGTCGGGTATGCAGTCGGCACGCCCGCGTTCGTGGAGCTGGTGGGTCGGTTTCGGCTGCGGCCACGGGTGCCGGAGCTGCTGACGCTCGCCGGCGATCCGGCGACCCCGGAGCAGCTCGCATCATCAGCGGCACGAACGGCGCTTGGTCTCGGTGATGACACCATGTTGAGGGACGCCGTGCTCGGTGTCGACCAGGCGACTGCTTCCCGACTGCTCACCGCAGTGGGCATCATCGGCACACCGCGAGCGGTCGCACTGCTGGAGCCGTTCGTGTCTGCGGCCGAGGTCCGAGCAGACGTGAAGCCGGCCGCCGTGATGGCACTCGGCCGCTCCGAGCGCGGAGCCGAGCGGCTGGTGGAAATGGCGGAGGCCGGTGCGCTCACCGGCACGCTGCCGCAGGTCGCTGCCGCCGCGATCGCCTTGGGTTCATGGCCGCAGGTGAAGGAGGCGGCCAAGGGGGTGTTGCCGCTCCCGCAGCCGAAGGGAGGAGGCAGCCTGCCGAGCATCGATACGCTCGTGAAGCGCAGCGGCGGTGACCCGGAACGCGGCAAAGCCGTGTTCACCGGTGCGGGTTCCTGTGCCGCGTGTCATGTCGTGGGCGGCGAAGGCAAGCCGGTTGGGCCCAACCTCTCCGGCATCGGTGCGAAACTCTCGCGGGTGGCGATCTACGAGGCTATCCTCGCGCCCTCGGCGGCGATTAGCCACAACTACGAGACCTACACGGCGCTGCTCGACGACGGCCGGAGCGTGACGGGACTGCTCGTCTCGCAGACGCCGACGGACGTGGTGATTCGCGGAGCCGATGGCATCGACACAACGACACCGGTGAGCGATATCGATGAGCTCGTGAAACAGCCGGTGTCGCTGATGCCGGCTGACCTGGCGACGGCCATCTCGGTGCAGGAACTCGTGGACCTCGTCGCCTGGCTCGAAACGCTGAAAGCGTTGTGACGCCTGGATGGGGTGCGGCGCGCACCCCGACGCCTCAGCTCCAGCCGCTCAGGTTCGATCCGTGCGGGTGGCGAGTTGGACACGCACGGTGCGAATGCACCAACAGATCGCGGCCACGTTGAGAATGGCGAACAGAAGAAATACCGGCAGGCCACCGATGCCCAGGGCGGTCTGGTGAATCTCTCGTGCGGCCGCCAGATCGACCGCTGCCAGCCGGATCGTCTCACGCACCGCGGCGATGCTGAGGAGCGATGCCACCCATGCGGCGGTCATCACGATCAGCATGACCCGCGGCAGTCGCTCGATAACGAGAGTGATGCTCCAGGCGGCGATCTGCATGACAACGGCCACCGCCGCCACGATGAGCCAGGGGCCGCCGAGCGGTCCCGTGATCGCCGCGCGGGCCGCAGCGGGGATGGCCGGCCAATAGGCCCAGGCAGCCAGCAGTGTTCCCGCCAACCCAGACAGTGCCGTCACGGCCAGCCGCCGCACGGGGGAGAGCCGCAGCACACGGGTGTCGGCCGCGGCCGGCTCGTTGAGACGGTCTCCCAGGAGCCGGTCCTGCCAGGCGAGCTCGATTGCCAGGCTGGGAAACGCCACGAAACACCAAGCCGCCACGCGCGGCAGCACGCCGGCCGAGTCATACCAGAGTGAACTGGTGGCATACATGCCCGGCCAGGCGGCTCGGTCGAGCATCAGGAGATGGTTCTCGGTCCAACTCCAAGCGATGAACAGGAACCCGGCGCAGGCAATCGCTGCGACCGCGGGCCGCCAGGCCCAGGCCCGGCGGCTGATCCACGCCGACTTCTGCAGATAGAGCAGATAGAAGCACACGATCAGCACTGGCAGGATCGCCATCCAGCGGTGGGACAGTAGCAGATTCGCCGTGGCGAATTCCCGGCCGTAGAGAATCTGAACGAACAACAGCGGCCCCACGCCAGCCGTGATCGCCAGGCCGGTCGCGAAGGGGAGCCAGTCAACGAGGATCAACTGCCAGCTACAGGCCTGACAACGGTTCTTACCCATCAGCCGGCCGAACGCGAGGTAGATCGACCCAGCGAGCACGTAGTGCATGAACACCAGGTGCACCACGAGCGTGGCCAGATAGAGGCAGAGGTAGAAGGCCGTGGCTGCGGGGAGGCCGAATGGAAACAACGTGCTCATGGCAGCCTCGCGCCGACGACGAGCCGCGCATCCCCGGGGCCTGTTCCGGCTTCCTCGAGCCATCGCTCGATCTGCGCGAGAACGGCCGGGTCGTCGGAGACGGACCAATCCGCCGGCCGGCCGGCATGCCGCCAGCCGATCAGTTGTACGATCGCCTCGACCTCGGCGGCTGTGCCGGCGAAGGGGGGCATGAAGGGCTTCGTCCGCTGGAGC
>CAXNJC010000171.1:0-4402 GCA_964202525.1 Pirellulales bacterium | reverse complement strand
AGGATGATCTGCAGCCGCGAGGCCCCGAGCGTGAGCGCCGTGTCGACGTATCGCTGAGGCACCTCGAGCACCGCGGCCGTGGTGTCGCTCACCACGAAGGCCACGCTCGCAATGAACAGGAACATCATCTTCTGGAACTCGCCGATGCCGAAGAAGAAAAACGTGAGCGGAATCAGGGCCGCCACCGGGATGTTGCGGCCGAAGATCGTCAGCGGGGCCACGAACGACCGCACCGCCGGGAAACACGCCGCCAGCACGCCCAGCGGCACGCCGACGAGCGCCGACAGCCCGAATCCCAGGCAGACGCGGCGGAGCGTCACGAGCGTGTTGGCGAGGAGCCGCCGCTCCCCGAACACGGCTGGCACCTTGGTGGCGGTCTCTCCCGGGCTGGGGAGCATCGCCGGGCTGATGAAGCGCGTCTCTGCCTCACCGGCCGTCGCCACGAACCACAGCGCCAGCACCAACGCCACGCAGGTCACGCCCCAGAGCAGCCCCGTGGCCGCGCTCGCCTCGCCTCGCAACGGCTTCGCCGGCGCCGCCGGCGGGGCCGCGGGTGCCGGTGCCGTGCTCATTCCTTTTCGGCCGCGTAGACCTTGATCTCCACGCGACGATTGAGCGCGTGGTTGTCCGGATGGTCGTCGTCGGCGGGCCGATCCCAGCCGAGGCCGTCGACGGCGAACCGGTTGTCGTCGAACTTGAACTCGTCCACGATCGCATCCTTCACGGCCCGCGCCCGCTCCAGCGACAGCTCCCGAACCATCGCGGCCGGCACCGCGCCGCGCATCGAGGAGTCGGTGTGCCCCTCCACCACGATGCGGGCGTTGCCGAACTGCTTCGCGAGCGCCCCGACCTCGTCGAGCACGAGATCGACCCGCGCGTCGTAGGGCTCCTCCACGTCCTTGCCGTCGATCCGCCGGATCACCTTCTTCCGCAGGTCGGCGCTGTTGGGAAAGAAGTGGACCACGATGGTGTTCGTGAGGATCTCCTCGTTCTCGGCACGGATCTGCTGCACGGTCCTCGGCGGCAGGCTCGTGGCGTATTCATCCTTCGACTCGGCATACTTCGGCTCCTTGCCGAGCTTCTGGATCACCGAGAAATCCATCACCTGATCGAACGGCACCGGGTTGTTGGAGATCGCGCCGATGCGGCGGTAGAGCATGTAAGCCTGCTTCCAGATCCGCTCGAAGTTGGCCGGATTGTTGCGGTTGAGGAAGAACTGGTAGTTCTCCGCCCAGTTGGTGCTGTGGGCGTCGCCGAGCATCGACAGGGCGTCCGACGCCGGGATCGTGTAGCCGTCGGCCATCAGCTGGGCCACTTCCTGCCGAGCCGTCTCCGACTTGAGCTCCTCCATGGCGTCGAAGATGCCGCGGACGATCGCCTCGACCTTGTCCGGGTGGTCCTTGGCGAAGTCGGCCCGCGCGAACCAGACGTCGGCGATCAGCCGGTTCGCCGTCTGCGTGGTGACCAGCATCCGGTTGCCCTTCGCATCGGCGAGGTTGTAGATGTCGGGAGCCCACGACACGCACCCTGCCAGGCTCTTGTCGCGGTTGAACGCCGCCGCCGCCTCGAAGGCCGTGGTGGTGAACACCATCTCCACGTCCTGGGGCTGGAGTCCGCCGGCCACGAGCATGTTGAGGGCGAAGAACTGGCTTGGGGAATTCTGGGCCAGCACCAGCTTCTTGCCGGCGAGATCCTTGACGGTCTTGATCGTGTCGCGGACGACGATGCCGTCGCCGCCGTTGGAGAAGTCGACCTGCTGGTAGACGCGGGGCATGATCCGCGAATCCTTGGCGAAGCTGTCGACGAACAGCGGCAGCATGTCGAGCGTGCCCCAGCCGATGTGCACCTCGCCGGCGGCGTAGGCGTCTCGCATCTGCACCGGATCGTCGATCAGCACCAGCTCCATCTTGAAGGGCTTGCCGCCGGGAGCCTGCCAGAGCTTGCCGGGCTTGAAGCCGTTGTTCGCCCGGATGATCGGCGCCCAGCCGGCCCACACGTTGAGGGCGAAGCGGACCGTGTCGTCCTGGAGCGGCTTGTAGGCGCTCACGCCCTTCACGGGCGGGAGCTTCTCCGCCGGCTTGAACGTGTATTCCTTCACCGTCGTGGGCACGGACACATCCGGCGCCTCGGTCATCCCCTCGGCACCTCCGCCTTCGCCGCCCCCCTCCGCTCCGCCCCCGGCAGGACCACCCGCACCGCCCCCCGCCGCCATGGGACGCTGGCCGGCTGCGCCCGGCCGGCCGAAGCCAAACGGCTCGAGCATCCCGGCCCGCCAGGCGGCGAGGGCGACGAGACTGAATATCACGGCCCACACGGCGAGCCAGAAGGGGGCCTTGGGCTGACTGGACATGACGTCTCTCGCGAGGTGATGGTGGTCGGGAACCGGCGGCCGGGACTCAGCCGCGGAACTTCGTCGTCGAACGGGCATGACCCGCCATGTGAATCGCCTGCATGAGGTCGTAGGCCGTCACTTCGCAGAGCAGCCGGGTGACCTTCTCATGGGCCTCGGGAGACAAGAGCGGCTCCACCTCCTTCATGAGGGCCACGACCCGCTTCTCCTGCTCGTCGAGCTCGCCGCTCTCGACGCGAGCGTCGGCAACCGCATCCAGAAAAGAGTCGAGCTTGCGGGCGTATTCGGCGATCAGGGGCGTGTCGGTCGAATCGTCGAACCACGGAGTCTTGGCGGCCATCGGTATGTTCCTCGGGGTCGTGTGGGGGCTTCGATCCAGTGCGGACGTCAGGAGCCGATCACCTCGCGGATCGCCGCGAGCCGCTCCTGCAGGTGAGACCGGCCACCCGGTTCCCCCACCTTCTTCTTCCAACGGTCGGGGAGGAACCGCTTCTCGGTGCACTCGAGCACCGCGGCGATCTCCTGCATCTCCTTCTCGAGTCCTTGCGCGCTCGGCATGAAGTCGTCGAGCGCGGCCTTCAGGTCTTCGGCGGAGACGGTGTCGGGGTTCGCGGTTCCGGCTTCGGCAGCCCGCTCCAGGCCCTTGCGTCGGGCGGCCAGGACCACGCTTTCGATGTCGGCGCCGGACAGGCCCAGGCTGAGATCCACGGGCCCCGGCAGGCCCGCCGCCAGCTTCACGCCGCTCTTCTTCGCCATGGCGGCAAACATGGCGTCGAGCTCAGCCTGATCGTGCGGGTAGAAGAGCGGGATGTGCACCTCGGCCCGCCCTTGCCGCTTGAGGTCGATCGGCAGCAGGTCCGGACGGCTCGTGAGCAGCATCCAGACGATCTTGCCACGGTAGCGGGTATCGCCCATCTGGCGGGCGATCATGGAGAACACGCGGGCACTAGTGCCGGAGTCGCCGTCGCTCTGCCGGTTGCCGAGTGCCGCGTCGGCCTCGTCGATCACCACGACCACCGGCCCCAGACTCCTGAGCACACCGAGCGCGTGCTCGAGGTTGCCCTCGGTCTCGCCCACGTACTTGCTGCGAAAGTTCTTGAGCACCACGCAGGGAATGCCCACGCTCCCGGCGTAGCATTCGGCGATGAAGCTCTTGCCGGTGCCCACCGGGCCGCAGATGAGGTAGCCCATCGGGGCCGCTTCGAGCTGGCCCCGCCGGATCGCCCGGGCATCCGACTCCAGCCGGTGCTTGGCGTCGACATGTCCGGCGACGGCATCGAGCGTGAGCCGCGGCTGGATGAACTCGATCAGGCCGTGGCACGACCGCTCGATGAGATCCTTCTTGCGGGCGGCGAACTCCGGGCCGTCGGGGGCGGTCCCATCCCGCCCGGAGAGCGTGATCACCGCCCGCAGGCTCTCCAGCGTGAGGCCGCCGGCGAGCGCCGCCGCCCGCTTCACGGCCTCCGCATGCTCCGGCTTCACGCCGGCCGCCGCGGCCGTGGCGATGGCAAACCGCTCCCGCTCCGCCGCATCGGGCATCGGCACGTCGATCGCCGTGATCGCAGGATTCTGGACGAGCCGCGGATGCACTTCCGAGATCGTGTCGGCCAGCAGCACCACCGCCACGTTGACCCGCCGCAGCAGGGGGTTGGTCGCCCAGCCGAGCACGCGCACGAGCCGACTCGCCGCGCTCCTCGACCCCGCCTCGCCGGCGGGCACGAGGTACTGGGCGTAGTCGAGCACCACCGCGATCCGCTTCCGCTGCTCCGGTGGATCGATCAGGTTGCGCTCGAGGATCGCGTCGATGGCGGCGACGGCCTGATCGGGATCGCGGGGCCACGTGGCGGCGTTGCCGATCCGCTCCGTCAGCCACTGCGCCATCGTCCGGAGGCGATTCGGGTCGGGGCCCGCCAGCGGCCGCAGTCCCTTGCCGACGTCGTAGGCGAGCACGATGTCCCAGCGGCCGAACATCTCCCGGGCCAGGAAGTCGGGCACCGTCCCCCAGGCACTGGGGTCGGTCGTCGCTCCGTCCGCCGCGGGAGGGGCGACCGG
>CAXNJC010000170.1:0-4413 GCA_964202525.1 Pirellulales bacterium | reverse complement strand
ATCCCGGCGATCTCGGCAGGTAACTACGGTGGCAAACTGGGCAAGTTTCATTTTCGGCTTCACGACGTGCTGACGGCCGCCGGAGCGACGCACCCTCGGCCTGCGGTCGGGTGAATGGCCTTCTCGCCGACACGGGGTGTGTGGTAGTTCCCGCCCAAAGATCGGGGCGCTGCGCATCCCGTCCGCCGGTTTCGAGGGTCTCCGCCCATGTCTGAGCCAATCGCCGACCCCCGTCCGTCCCGCCAAGAACTCGTGGTGCCGCCTGCCGGTGGCTCGTCGACTCGGCTCGTCGCCGGGGCCGTGGCCTGCGCCGCCCTGGGGTTCGGGTTGGTGTGGGGGCTCGGGCTGGGCACTCGGCGGCCGGTCGCCACCGCCGAGGCTCCCGGGGCCGTGGCGGATCGCGACGCCGCCGGTCGTCCCGTTCCCGATCCCGGCGAGCATGCCGGCGTGGAACCTGCACGAGCCTCCGAACCCGATCTGCTGCCGCCGTCCGCCGATGCCCTGCCGCTGCCACCGCCAACGTCCGACCGGTGGTCGCGGCGTGGCGGCACGGAGGCGAGCGCCGAGACCACGACGTCTCCCGACGACGGCCCCCGCGCCGTGTCGCTCGACATGCCGGAGCCGCCGTCGGCGTCGGCCCCGCGCCGCTTCGCGCGGTTTCCCGTCGCCGAGACGGCCATCGATGCTGCCGTGACCGCCGCCGCGGAGGTGGTCGAGCCCGGCGCTGCACCACTTCCCGATGCCCTGCCGGCGGCAAGCGACGCCCCGGCCGACCTCGTGCCGCCAATCCCGGCTGCGGAGGCCGGTGACCCGCGGGGTGCATTCGCCACCGAGCCTTCCCGGCCGCTCGTGCCGGCCGCCGAGCCCGCGGTCCGCGTCGATCCGCCACTCCCCGAGGACGTCGGCGATCTGGCGGCCGGGCCGGCTCCCGAGCCGCCGCCCGAATCGCCCCCGGCCGCCGCGGCGTTCGGTGCCGCGCCATCGCCCTTCGAGGCCGGCTCGCCCCCCTTCCCTCCGCCCCGGGCCGCTCCTCCGCCGGAGGCCTTCGCGCCGTCCGCGCCGCTGCCCGTTGCGGCCGCCGCAGCGATGCCTCTGCCGGCGCCCCCCGAGCCGCCGCCAGCGGCACCACCGCCCGCGTTTGCGGCTCCAGCCATGGCCGCCGCGCCGTTCGCCGCCGCGCCGCCGATGCTGCCGCCTCCGTCCATGTCGGCCTCGGCGGAGGCCGCACCGCCGACCGGTGTCGTCGGGCAGGGACGGCCGGGACCGATGCAGCTCGAGGGCGTGCAGACGCCGCAGATGTCGGTCGAGAAGCGCGGGCCGCGGGAGATCTCGGTTGGCAAGCCGGTTCGGTACGAGATCGTGGTCCGCAACGTCGGCAGTGCCACGGCCCACGACGTCATCCTGCGGGACGCCGTGCCAGAAGGCACGGCGCTCGTCACGACCACGCCTCCGGCCAGTCCCGTGAGCCATGCCTCCGGCGACATGGCGGGGGCGCTGGTGTGGTCGCTCGGGACGCTGCCCCCAGGTGGGCAGGCGACCGTCACCATGGAGGTCATGCCGCAGGTCGAAGGGGAGATCGGCAGCGTGGCCAGCGTGAGCTTTCGGGCCGATGCCTCGGTCCGCTCCCGGGCCACGAAGCCCGACCTGGCGATCGAGTGCCGCCAGCCCGAACCGGTGCTGATCGGCCGCGACATGCAGATCACGATCACGGTGACCAATCCGGGCACCGGCATCGCCACCGGCGTGGTGCTCGAGGGGTTCCTGCCCGACAACGTCTCGCACCGCTCCGGGGGCGAGTTGGAGTTCGACGTCGGCCAGCTGAAGCCGGGCGAGTCGCGGACGATCGACCTCGTGCTCGGCACCCGCGGCCCGGGCGTGCATGCTGCCCGCTTTTCGGCCCGAGCCGACGGCGGGATCGACGTGAAGCATCAGGTGCCACTCGAGGTCACGGCCCCGACCCTCGAGATGGCGATCGACATGCCGTTGCGGCGGTTCCTGCAGCGGCCGGCCACCTGCACGATCTCGATGGTCAACGCCGGCACGGCCCCCGCCCGCTCCATCGAGCTGGCCGCGCAGCTGCCTCCCGGCGTGAAGTTCGTGAAGGCCAACAACGCCGGCTGGCACGACGACCGCACGCACCGCGTGCTCTGGAGCCTCGAGGAACTGCCCGCCGGGGAGACCGGCACGGTGCAGGTGGTCGTGATGCCGATCGAACTCGGCCCGCAGAAGATCGTGGCGGCGGCCCGCAGCGCCGACGGTCTCTCGGCCCAGGCCGGACACACCTGCGACGTCGAGGGGCTCGCGGCGTTGTCGTTCGAGGTGCTCGACAGCGAGGATCCGATCGAAGTCGACGGCGTCACGGAGTACGTCGTGCGGGTCACCAACCAGGGCACGAAGCCGGCGACGGGCGTGCGGCTTTCGGCCGCCCTCCTCGGCGACCTCGAGCCGCTCGAGGCCGCGGGGCCTGCCGGCCACCGGTTCGAGAACCTCACGGTGTCGTTCGAGCCGCTGGCCAAGCTGGCGCCGGCGGAAGAGGCCGTGTTCCGGATCCGCGCGAAGGGCCGTCGTGCCGGCGACCAGCGGATCCAGGTGCAGCTGACCAGTGCCGATCAGCCCGCGCCGATCACCAAGGAGGAGATCACGCGGGTGTATGCGGATCGCTAAGTTGACCGCTGGCGAGCCCTCCTGGCCTCGCCAGCTGGGCCCGTCGCGGGTGAAGCCGAGGTTCACCCGGCCGGGCTGTGGTCGTCATCCTGACGACCGTTGACCGCTGGCGAGCTGCGGGGGCAGCTCAGCGGGGGATGTCCACCGTGAAGATCTGGTTGTGAGTGGTCGCGCCGGTGGCGACGTGCCGCACGTAGGCGATCCGACGGCCGTCGGGGGAGACCACACAGGCCTCCGGCCTGGGGCCGCTCGCATCGCGAATGGGCTGCGTCAGCTGCAGCGCTCCGCCGCTCGCCGCGTCGACCACGCACACGCTGCCGTCGATCACGCAGGCGATCCGCGTGCCGTCGGGGCTCCAGGTGAAGGCGCTGGTGATCCCGTGGGCACCGCGCGTCAGCTGCCGCGGTTCCCCGCCGGCAGGATCGACCGTGAAGATTTGCACCACGCCCGCGTCATCCTTCATCAGGCAGGCGATCCGCGCGCCGTCGGGGCTCGACCGCAGCCAGTGCCGCGGACCCTGGAGCCCCGGATGCCGCCGGCTGGCGGTGAAGGTGAGCCGCCGTTGCCGGACGGCCCGCGGCGGCACCGGCCGCGTCGTCGCTGTGCCCGCGAGCGGACCGTCGCCCGGGCCGGCGAGGTCGGCGAGGTCGGCTGGGAGATCGGCCACGAACACCTCGCTCAGCGGCCTGCCCTCCGCCGTGATCACGGTGCCCTGAAAGGCCAGCGCCCGGCGCTGCCGCGTGCCGTCGGCCCGCCGATAGCCGTCCGTGCCGATCCAGGACTCTTCGAACGCCTTCGAGATCTCGTCGCTGCCCGGCCGGGGCGCGTCGGTGAGCCGCGTCACCAGCACCGTGAACGCCGAGCCATCGTGATTCCGCGGGTGACTCGCCGGCACCCGCGCCGGCCGGCCGCAGACGCTGACTCCCACTGCCCGGAGGTTCTTCTCGGCCGCGGTTCCCGCCGCGGCCGCCGCCTCGAGGATCGCGTCCTCGTAGGTGAAGCTCACCGCGGCTGCGTCGGGCGCGAAGACGTGCACGTGGCTGCCGCCGCGGAGAGCGCCGGCCGTGAACGGCGGCACGAGATCCCGCGCGTCGAGGGGCTCGGCCACGCCCGGGCGCGCCGCGTGCACGACGACCCCCTGCCGCCGCGCCGCCCCGTACGACCAGTCGGCCGTGGGCTGCTCCGGCCCGAGGATGAAGGCCACGCGGTCGTCCACCGGGCTCGCCGTCACCACGCCGCAGCAGGCGTTGTGTCGGGACTCGTAGAGCACCTCGACGCGTCCCGTCTCCACGTCCACCCGCTCGATCCGCGTGCCGTCGAAGGTCGAGCCGTCGGGGGTGGAGCGGACGTCGTAGACGATCCACCGCGAGTCGGGCGACCAGACACCGGCGTTGGTGAGCACGTGGCCGTGCGGGGCGGTGGTGATCGGTCGCGGCTCGGGCATGGGCACCGCCGGGGTGGGGTTCGCGGCGGCAGCGTTATACAGGCAGGCGACGAGAGCCGCCGACCAGGCCGCGGCACGCGACGGAGCGCACACCGCCTACTTCTCGCTGTCGGTGGGCCAACCCAGGGTCGCCAGATCGACGACGGAGTCGACGGGCTTGAGGTCGCGAAATTTCACGAGTCGATGAAAGGTGAGGTAGTTGGCGTCGTGCGCCCGCGGGGCGCCCCCCTCCGCATCGTCGAAGGCCGTGCGACTGACGGCCACGAGGTCGTCGCCCTCGAACTGCCAGTCGAGGTACTGGAAGC
>CAXNJC010000169.1:0-4428 GCA_964202525.1 Pirellulales bacterium | reverse complement strand
GCAGATCGCCCGACCCCATCAGCGCCACCGTGTTGCGAATCGAAGCCGGATGGCCCCGGTCGACGTCGACGGGCGCGACGACCGAGGCGAGCGACCACCACACCGGCCGCTCGCCCGCGGCCTCCGACCTGGGGTCGCGGCGGATCGTGAACTTCTTCGCGCCGCCATCGAACCGCATGAAGCGTCGCGCGGGGTCGATCGAGAGGACCTTGCCGTCGGCCGACACGTCGAGGATCGCGGCAAACTCCCGGCCGGGTGCGTCCACCCGCAGGATGTCGAGCACCCGGCCGTTGGTATCGGCCACCGCGTTGCCCTCGAGCCAGGCGTTGCACCACGTGGGCTCCTCCCACGGCAGCGCGTTGGAGAACGTCCAACTGCGGCGATCGAGGAGGTCGGCATCGACCGGCGCCGAGAGCATCATCGCCCGGTATGCACGAACAGGCCGGACCAGAAGGCCGGCTCGATGGAGGCCACCTTCGACCAGATCGCTCCGCGATCGGTGCTGCGGAACACGCGCGTCGTTGCCGGCACGTGCGCGATCACCACACCCGGAGGCGCCGCCCCCGCGGAGGCGGCGACGGCGACGAGCAGGCACACGAGGACCGCCGCGGCCATGGTCAGGCCCCGCGGAGCACGGCGCCGACGCGGCGGCCGCATTCGCCCACGACCGCATCCACGATGCGGCCCGCGTCGTCGCCGGAGAGTGTGCCGGTCGTGCTCCGCAGCGTGAGCGCCACCACGAAGCTCTTGCGGCCGGTGCCCAGCCGCTCGGCGTCGCGCCACACCTGCACGAGCCGGCAGCGATCGAGGCTCGCCCCAGCGGCGGCTGCGATCGCCGCCGCGACATCGCCCCACGCAACCGTCTCGTCCACGACGAGGTTCACGTCGCGCTGGACGGCAGGAAAGTCGCTCGGCTTTACGAGCGGGTGCTCGGCGGTGGCCGCGAACGCGAGCTGGTCGAGCCGGATCTCCGCCGCCGCGACCGGCGGCACCAGGCCGAGCCGGGTGGCCTCGGCCTCCGCCACCTCCCCGACCACGGCGATCCGCTCCGGGGCATGGCCGGCCCGAATGAGCACGACCTCGGCGGCCCGGCCGCGGGCGAACGGGGCGAGGTCGATCGGTCGATAGGAATGGCTCGCGGTCGGCCCCTGCAGGCCGAGACCCGCGAGCACCGCGTCACACACCGCCTTGACGCGGAAGAAGTCGCTGCCCACCACGATGCCCGCCAGCAGCGGTTCCTCCACCGGCCCGATGCCCGCGGCGGCATCGGCAGGCCGGGCCAGGTAGGCCCTGGCGATCTCGAAGAGATCGGCATCGTCGACCCCGACGGCGACGTTACCCGCGCGGGCTTCGAGGAGGCTCGGCAGGAGGCTCCGTCGCAGCCGGTCGGCACCGCGAACGAGCGGCGGCGCAATCGTCAGCGGCGTCGCATCGCCCCACGGGCTCGGCATCGCCGCCATCGCGTCGGTCACCACGCTGCGGGTCATCGCCTCGCACAGCCCGGCGCCGACGAGCACGTCGGAGACCCTTCGGATCGTCACCTCGCGCGGAGAGAGTTCGATCGGCCGGGCCGCGATCACGGCGTCTTCTGGCACGCGGGCATAGCCCTCGATGCGGGCAATCTCCTCGACGAGGTCGATCTCGCGCCAGCAGTCGCGCCGCCACGTCGGCGCCCGCCACGCATGGTCGTGCGGCGCCTGCCCCGCCTCCTCGACGAACCCCAGCGCCCTGAGGATCTGCCGCTGGCGGGAGTCGGCGATATCCACCCCGAGCACCTCGCCCACCCGCTCGGCCGCGAGGCGGATCGTGGCCGGCGTGCAGGCCAGGCGGCCGGCGATCACCGCCCCGCGCTCCAGCGTGCCCCCGGCGAGTTCGAGGATCAGTGCGGCGGCCCGCCGGCTCGCCCAGTCGACCATGGCCGGATCGGGCCCGCGTTCGAAGCGATACGACGACCCGCTCGCGAGCACCAGCGTGCGGGCCGCCGCCCGGACGGCCAAGGGCGCGAACTGCGCCGACTCGAGGAGCACGTCGGTCGTCGCGGCGGTGATCTCCGTGTCGGCGCCGCCCATCACGCCGGCGAGCGCCACGGGCCGCTCCGCATCGGCGATCACGCACATCCGCTCCGAGAGCGAGTATGTCTTGTGGTTGATCGCGGTGAACGGCTCCCCCTCGGCGGCGCGGCGAACCACGATCCGTCCCGACCGGATGCTCGTGAGGTCGAAGGCGTGCAACGGCTGCCCGCACTCGAGCATCACGTAGTTGGTCACGTCCACCACGTTGTTGACGCTCGCCACTCCCACGGTGGCGAGCCGCTCGACGAGCCACTTCGGGCTCGGCCCCACCTTCACGCCGCGGATCACCCGTGCCGTGTAGCAGGGGCAGATGTCGGGGGCCAGGATCTCCACGCCGACGCTCCGGGCCGCGTCAGCCGCCCCTTCGAGCGGCCGCGGGTCGGGCACGTGCAGGGGACGGTCGAACAGCACCGCGACCTCGCGGGCCACGCCGAGGTGGCCGAGGCAGTCGGGTCGGTTGCTCGTGACCTCGAGTTCGATCGCGGTGTCGTCGCCAACGCGGGTGGACGACTCGTGGTTCAGGCCCGCCATCAGCAGCCGCTCGACGACGTCGTCGAGCGACGCGGCGACCTGCACGTAATCCGCCAGCCAGTTCGCGGAGATGATCATGGCATCAGAACTGCCTGAGGAACCGGGCGTCGTTGCGATAGAAGTCGCGGATGTCGTCGACGCCGTGGCGGCGGGCGGCGATCCGTTCGACGCCCAGCCCGAAGGCGAAGCCCGTCACCGTGTCGGGGTCGTAGCCGACGGCCTCGAGCACCGCCGGATCGACCATGCCGGCGCCCCCCATTTCGACCCAGCGGCCACCCCACTCCATGTCGACCTCCACGCTCGGTTCGGTGAACGGGAAGAACGACGGACGGAACCGCACCTTCACGTCACCGCCAAGGAAGCTCGAGGCGAACATCCGCAGCACGCTCTTGAGGTGGGCCATCGTCGTGCCGGGCTCGACGAGTAGGCCCTCCACCTGGTGAAACATGGGGTAGTGCGTGGCATCGGCGGTGTCGGGCCGGTAGACGCGGCCCAGCGACACGATCCGCAGGGGCGGTTCGCGGTTCTCCATCACGCGAATCTGCACGGTGCTCGTCTGCGACCGGAGAAGCAGCGGGTCGGTGGCCCGTGCCACGGCCAGGTAGAAGTTGTCGAGCGGGTCCCGGGCGGGGTGTTCGGCGGGGATCGCCAGGGCCTCGAAGTTGTGCCACTGGTCCTCGACCTCGGGGCCGTCGACGCTCTCGAATCCGAGCCGGCCCATGATCTCCTGCACGCGGCGGATCGTGCGCGTGATCGGATGGATATGCCCGAGGCGGATCGGCTCGGCGGGCAGCGTGACGTCGATGGCCGTCACGGCCGGTCCTGCCGCGGCGGCAGCGATGCGGGCCTGGGCGGCCTCGAAGCACGCCGTGATCGCATTCTTCGCGTCGTTGAAGTGCCGACCCCCGGCCGGCTTGTCGGCCTGGCCGAGTCCGCCGAGTGACTTCTGGATCGCCTTGAGTCGCCCGCTCTTCGCGCCGAGAAACTCGATCCGGGCGATCTCGAGCGCCGTAGCGTCGGCCGCCGCCGCCAGCGCCGCCTCCGCGTCGCCGTGCAGCCGCTCCAGTTCGGCGCGGAACGTGTCGAGCGGCACGCTTGTCACGGCGTCACGCGACCGCGGCCGGCTCCGGCAGTCCGAGCGCCTTCCGCACCTCGGCGGCCACGGCATCGAAGCCAGTGGGGTCGAGCACGGCCATCTCCGCGAGTGTGCGGCGGTCGAGCTCGCAACCGATCTTGTCGAGTCCGGCGATCAGCTGGCTGTAGCGGAAGCCACGCTCTCGGCAGGCGGCGTTGAGCCGCACGATCCACAGCCGACGGAAGTCGCGCTTCTTGCGCCGCCGGTCGCGGCGGGCGTACACGCCGGCGCGGATGATCGACTCCTTGGCTGTGCGGAGCAGCCGGCGGCGACCGCCGACGGAGCCCTTCACCCGCTTGAAGAGACGCTTCTTGGCACGGAGACGCGGGACGACGCTCTTGGTACGCATGGCTCGAAACCTGGGCTGGGGGCCTGACGGGCCCGGACTGGGGAACCCTAAAATCTGGCGTCAATCACGGGAAATGCAAGGGCGCTACGGTCTGGCCGGGGGTTTTTGGGTCGGTGCCAGATGGCGGCTCCAGCCGGCCCGCGGCTGGAGCGGATGCGGGGGGCTTGGGCTTCGGGCTCCTGCGGGAGGGGCGGGCCGGCGGCTGCGGCATGCTCTTCGCCGGCGGGTTGTGTGAGTTTGGATCTGGGGCGGAAGCATGCGGCTCCTGCGAGGCACACAACGCGCCGGGCTCATGCGCGTGCCTCCGACCACCGGCCCGCGGCTGGAGCGGATGCGGGGGG
>CAXNJC010000168.1:0-4458 GCA_964202525.1 Pirellulales bacterium | reverse complement strand
GGTGCGGCCGCCCCCGACGATCTGCATGTCGCCCCGCCCGACCGGATCCGCCAGATGCAGGCCGACGCCGAGGCCTCGGGGACGGCGTCGTGGGGCTACTGGGGCGATCAGCCGCAGAAGTACGTCAGTCATTCGAGCCACTCCAACCGCCTGATTCCCGTGTACTCGTTCGGCACCATGCTCGACGCCGTGAGCGGCACCGCGAGTGTCTACCGCGACGCCGGTCGGCTCGAGGCCCTCTATGGCCGCCTGCCCGAGCACACGCTCAATCCCGAGGCTGAGTACTTCGACCAGACCGACGTGTACCGGCTGCAGATGGCTGCGGCGGATGCCGGTAAGAAATACATCGTGCTCGTCGTCTTCGACGGTCTCGACTGGCAGATCACCCGCACCGCCGCGATCGCAGCCCGCGGTGCCGTCGAGTATTCCCAAGGGCGGGGCACGGGCTTTTCGTTCCAGGACTACCGCGGCGTTCCGACCGACTTCGGCTTTTGCGTGACGAGCCCCGCCAATGCCAAGACGACGACCGACGTGGACGCCCAGGCGGTGCAGAACCCCGGCGGCGAAGTTCCCGGCGGCTACGACGCGACCCGCGGCGGGGCCACGCCCTGGGATCGGCGGACGAGCCTCACGTATCTTATCGGGAAGGATCGGGACGTGCGGCACACCTACACCGACTCCGCCGCGTCCGCAGCGTCGCTGTGCGCCGGCATCAAGACCTACAACGACGCGATCAACGTCGATCCGTTCGGTCGGCATGTCGAGCCGATCGCCCGCACGCTTCAGCGGCGGGGCTATGCGGCGGGCGCCGTCTCGAGCGTGCCCGCGTCGCACGCCACGCCCGCGTGCTCCTATGCCAACAACGTGAGCCGCGACGATTATCAGGACATCACCCGGGACCTCGTGGGGGTGCCATCGATCGCGCATCGGACCGAGCCGCTTCCAGGGCTCGACGTCGTGATCGGCAGCGGCTTCGGCGTGCGGGCGACGGAGGAGAAGGACCAGGGTGCCAACTTCGAGCCCGGGCTGAAGTACGTGGCCGAGTCGACGCTCGCCGCGATCGATGCCGAGCGGGGGGGCCGCTACAGGCTGGCGCTACGGACGCCCGGCCGACGCGGCGGAGAGGTGCTGGCCGCGGCCGCAGCCGATGCCACTACCCGCGGCCTACGGCTGTTCGGCCTGTTCGGTGCCGCCGAGGGGCACCTCCCGTTTCAGACGGCCAACGGCGACCACGATCCCGCGGCCGGGAACCTGCCGACCGACGACGAGGATGTCGATGCGCTCCGCAAGAAATACGGCTCGGCGATCCGCTACACCGAGGCCGATCTCACCGAGAATCCCACGCTCGCCGAGATGGCGACCACGGCGCTGGACGTGCTCGCCTCGCGTGGGCAGTTCTGGCTGATGGTGGAGGCGGGCGATGTCGACTGGGCTGCGCACGCCAACAACATCGACAACTGCGTGGGAGCGGTCCGCAGTGGTGATGCCGCGGTGCGGGCGGTATTCGACTGGCTCGAGCGGCACCACGCCTGGGACGACGCCGTCGTGATCGTGACCAGCGACCACGGCCATGCCTTCGTGCTCACCGACCCCGAGGCTTTCGCCGGCGGGCTGTGAGATGTCAGGCGATCAGCGCCTTCATCTCGCGAACGGCCTGGGTGAGGCCGACGAGGACGGCCCGGGCCACGATCGAGTGCCCGATGTTGAGTTCGCCCATGCCCTCGATGCGGGCCACCGGTACCACGTTGCGGTAGGTGAGCCCATGCCCGGCATTGAGCTCGAGGCCGGCCTGCCGGGCCATGGCCCCGGCGCGGGCGAGCTTCACGAGCTCGTCGTGGCGATCGGCCTCGCGTGTGGCGTTGGCGTAGCAGCCGGTGTGGATTTCGACGGCGGCAACGGCGAGGTCGACCGAGGCGTCGATCTGCGGCGGGCTCGGATCGATGAACAGCGACACGGCGATGCCGGCGTCGTGCAGCCGCCGCACTGCCTCGGCCGTGGCGGTGCGATGTGTGACCACGTCGAGGCCGCCCTCGGTGGTCACCTCCTCGCGCTTCTCGGGCACGAGCGTCACCTGGCAGGGCTTCACTCGGCAGGCGATGTCGATCATCGCCGGAGCGATGGCGCATTCAAGGTTGAGCTTCACCTGGACGGTGTGCCTGAGCACTTCCACATCACGATCCTGGATGTGCCGCCGGTCCTCGCGAAGGTGAACCGTGATGGCATCGGCGCCGCCGAGTTCGGCCAGCGCTGCGGCCCACACGGGATCGGGCTCCACGGTGCGGCGGGCCTGCCGGACCGTCGCGACATGGTCGATGTTGACGCCGAGTGTGGCCATGGCACGAAAGCCTGACAGGCTCGGCCCCGCCGTGCAAGGGCGCGGGCGATGCCCACCCGGTCCGGTCCACGCCGGGGGGGCGGGCGGCTTCACCCCCCCGGACGCGTTCGGCGATCAGCCCTTCTTGAGCAGCACGACCTGGTTGCCCCGCGGCGTGCGCACGCCGAGCACCACGCCGTCGGCCGCCGACTGCTCTTCGAGCGCCTTCTCGAACTCCGCGATCGTCGAGACGGGCGTGCGGCCCACCTTGCGGATCAGCATGCCCGGCCCGATCCCGGCCGACGCGGCCACGCCGTCGTCGTCCACGCGGTCGACCATCACCCCCTCGAAGCCCTCGTAGGGATCCTCGGCAAGCGACGACTTCTCGCGAACCTCGAGGCCGAACTCCTCCGAGAAGAAGGTCTCGCGGCCGCTCTGCAGTTCCCGCTCCGGCGGCCGCCCGCCCTGTGCGACGTCGGAGGGTAGAGGCTTCACCGTCACGGTGAGGGTGACCTGCTCGCCGTCGCGAAACACGGTGAGCGTGTGGGGCTTGCCGATTGCGGACCGCTCCACCACTTCCTGCAGCGACCGCAGCCCCTTGATCGGCTGCCCGTCGAAGGCGGTGATCACGTCGAGTTCCTGCACCCCCGCGGCCGCGGCGGGCGACCCGGGCACCACGTCGTTGACGAGCACGCCGTTGCGATCCTTGACACCCAGTTTCGCCGCCATGCGGGCATCGAGCGGCCCCATCTGCACGCCAATGTAGGCCCGCTCGACGCGGCCCGTGGCGATCAGCTGGTCGGTGACCCAGCGAGCGAGATTCGCGGGGATGGCGAAGCCAATGCCCTGGTAGCCGCCGCTGTTCGAGGCGATCGCGGTGTTGATGCCCACCACCTCGCCCTCGAGATTGATCAGCGGGCCGCCGGAGTTCCCGGGGTTGATCGCCGCGTCGGTCTGGAGGAACTGGGCGCGGCGAATGCCGCCGAGCTCCCGCCCCTTGCCGCTGATGATGCCGGCGCTCACGGTCGTCTCGAGCTCGAACGGATTGCCGATCGCGATCACCCAGTCACCGATCTCGAGCCGGTCGGAGT
Source organism: Pirellulales bacterium (assembly GCA_964202525.1). GTDB lineage: Bacteria > Planctomycetota > Planctomycetia > Pirellulales > UBA1268 > QWPN01. The sequence continues at coordinate 1,053 of CAXNJC010000168.1, read as the reverse complement.
CGCCGAGCTTGGCCGTCGGCAGCTCCTTGGCGCCGTCGAGTTTCACGACCGCCAGGTCGCTCTCGGGATCGGTCTCGATCGAGGCGGCCTTGAACTCGCGGCCGTCGGCGAGTTCGACGATCACCTCGTCGGCCCCCTCCACCACGTGGTTGTTGGTGATCACCACTCCCGCGGCATCGACGATCACGCCCGAGCCCACACCGGACCGACCCGGCATGCGGCCTCCCTCGGGCATGTTGAACTCGAAGCCCTCGGGCAGGCCGTCGGGAAACATGCCCTCGAAGGGCGTGCCCTTGAACGGGTTCTCGGCCTGGCCCCGCTGCGGGCCGCGGCCGCTCACCTTCTTGGGCTTCGACTCGCTGCGGACCACCACGACCGCCGGGGTGGCAAGCTCGGCCGCCCGGCGGAATGCCTTCGAGAGCGCCTGCGCGTGGACGAGATCATCGGCCGGCTGTTCCGCGCGGGCTGCGTCGGGGGCGACCGCGGCGACCACGGCGGCTGCAGCGAGAGCGGCGGCACAGAACACGCAGGCGACGCGACGGCCGGGGCCGCCGCGGAACGACGGAAGCGGGGGAAAACCGGAGGGCATCGGTGGACTCCTTTTCGAAGGGCGAACGGACGTCGGAAGTCTAGGCTCGGGGCGCACAAACGGCACCGGCCGGCCCAGGGGAGGCCGGCGGTGCTCGCGGAGATGCGTTTCCCCTGATACGCGGCCCCGCGCCGGAGTGTTCGCGCCGTGCCGGCAGGCCTCGCGAGCGGCCGCCTCCGCCCGCACGGTCACGTTGACATGCCGGGCAAAACCCCGATATTCCGGGGGATCCCGACAGCGGAGCAGCCATGGCCGGCCAGGACCCACGGACAGTCGCCGAGAGCGGCATCGACGTGGTCGAGTGCCAGCGGAGGATCGGCTACACCTTTCGCGATCCGGCCGTCCTGGTCTCCGCCCTCACCCATGCCTCCGGCGCCCAGCATCGGCTTGCCTCGAACGAGCGGCTGGAGTTTCTCGGCGACGCCATTCTCGGCTTCCTGGTGTGCGAGACCCTCTTCCGGCTG
>CAXNJC010000167.1:0-4476 GCA_964202525.1 Pirellulales bacterium | reverse complement strand
CCACCGCCGGCCGACCGGCGAACTCAGCTGCAGCAAAGCAAAGCCCCTCGTCACACCCAGTCCGGCGGCGGGGCGATCGCGTCGCCGCAGCGGTGGCCGCAGTCCTTGCGGCCCGAGCCCTCGAAGCGGCTGATCAGCCGCACCGTCATGTCGGCGTCGCAGGCGATCTGGCAGGAGAGCCGCACGCCCGGGGTCGTCACGCCCTTCGCCGCCAGCACGTCCTTCTCGGCCTGCGTCATCCGGGCCGGCTCGCCCGCCACGAACTCCACCCGGCAGGTCGTGCAGCGGGCCACGCCGCCGCAGGCATGAAGCTGGTCGGTGCCGCACTCGTCTTCGAGCGCGTTGACCAGCCGCTTGCCGGCGGGCACCTCGAACGAGCCTTGTCCGTCAACCGTGATCGTGGGCACTGGCGTGTCTCCGCTGGCGTCGTCGGTCTACTTCTTCTTCGGCTGTTTGTCGTCGAGATTGGCGGCCATGTCCGCGGCCGTCACCGTCGAGGTCACCCCGTTCTCCGGCACGTCCACGCCGGCCGTCCAGGCCAGGGCGTTGAGCATCATCGTGCGGAAGTCGTCGTGGGCCCAGTTGCGGTGGAAGTGGGCGCCGGTGCAGCCGAAGCCCCGCCCTCCGCCCGGCCGCTCGTAGGCCCAGGCGAGCGCCTCGCGGCTCCCCTTGCCGGCTCGCACGGTGGGATTGTTGGAGTGCGCGCCGTCGGGCCGTGCCCGTGTCTCGTCCGGCGGCACGGCCGTCAGGAGCATCGTGAGGCCCTCGGGCGGATCGCGAAACCGCATGTGGTAGTACCACTCGTCGTTCGTCACGAACGGCTTCACGCCGCGAAGGATCGGGTGTCCCTCGGCCAGCTGCGTGTCGGCGAGGGTCCAGTGCGGGTTCACCGACCAGTGCGGCTCGAAGTAGCCGCCGAGCCAGCTGAGGAACTCGGGGCCGCCCTTCTCCTTGGGCACCTCCACGGCGTAGTGGAGGCAGGCGATTCCCACGCCCCGCTTCGCCAGGGCGTCGATCTGGGCGAGCCGGTTGCTCTGCAGCACGGGATGGCCGTTGCCGCCATCGGCGAAGAAGAAGATCGCGTCGGCGTTGTCGAAGGCGGTCGGGTCGGCCGGCCAGCCGCCGGTGTAGGTTTCGGTCAGGAGTTGCGGCAGCGCGGCCTGGGAGAAGTGCGCGTCGAGACACTTCTCCGCTAGCAGCGTGCCGGCCCGATGCTCGTGCTCGCCGGGCGCGTGGCTCGGTCGGCCGGCCACCAGCACCAGCTTCTTGCGGCCGTCGCCGAGCTTCAGCCGCTGGAGCCGGATGTCCTTGAACTCCACCTTCATCGGTGGTCCGGCGTGCAGCTGCAGCGCGAGCGTGCCCTGGAGCGATCGTTTGTCGGCCTGCTCGTCGAGCACCTCCGACATCAGCCGGCCGTTGATGAAGTGCTGCAGCCGGGGCCCGCGGGCCACGATCCGGTAGTCGTTCCAGTCACCGGGCTTGATCGCCGTCTGGAGATCGGCCGTGTCGCCGATCGGCTCGCCCGTCTGCTTGCCGCCGTCGGCCGCGATCGTGATCCGCTGGCCGCGCGGGCAGAGGATTCCGCGGCCCTTCTCCTCGTAGATGATGCCCGAATACGTCGGTCCGGCCTCGAAGTCGGCCTGGTAGCCGCCCACCACGAACTCGCCGAGATCCTTGCTGCGGTACTGGATGCCGCTGTTGGCCTTGGGCGTGCCCGTGATCCGGTAGCGAAGCGTGAGTTCGAAGTCGTCCACGAGCCCCTGCCGCCAGATCAGGAACGTGTTGCCCGTGGTGGGATTCTCGGCGGTGGTCTCGCCGACGATCGCGCCGTTCTCGACCCGCCAGAACTCAGGCTTTCCCTCCCAGCCGTCGAGCGACGTGCCGTTGAACAGGGCGACGCCGGGCTCGGTGGCGGGCGGGGCGTCGGCGGAGACAAGCCGCGTGCACGCCACCGCCGCGGCGACGACCACGACCACGCTGAGCGAACGAATGAGTGCAGCAGACACGGCATCCTCGCGGTTCGGGAGAGCGACCGGGCCTCTCGGGCCGGCCGATAGTATGCCACAGCGGATCCGCCTGCGGCATCGGTCCGCCGGTCGGCGCGGATGGCTGTCAGCGGATGCCGGCGGCGGCCGCATCGACGCCGAGCAGCCGCACGGCCTCGTCGACGGCGATCACCCGATGGCCGTAGACGTCGGCCAAGTCGCGCTCCTTCGTGCGGCGCGACTCGATCTGCGCGAGCTTCTCGCGGACCGGCTCGGGCACGTTGCCGGCCGGGAGGCCCGCGTCGATCACGATCGTGGTGGTCGGCTGGACGGTCGGGCCGATGGTCGCGCCCGCCCGCTGGAGCAGGCCCTCCAGCGCGGCGCGATCCTCGATGCCGTCGCGATTGAGGTCGACGTAGCCGATCACCACGACCTCGGGAGCCACGCCAGGCGACCACAGGCGGCTGGCGACCCAGTCGCGCGGCGTGATCGGATCCTCGATCCGCTCCTCGAGGATCTTCGCCCGCACGAGGCCGCCTTCGATCGACGCGATCTTGACCACGCCCTTTTGGTCGGTGACCAGCGGGTTCACGGTCCCGCCGGGGAACACCATGAAGGCGAGCCCCTCGCGGAGCCGGCTCACCGAGGGGAACAGGATCGTGACGGTGCGGGTCGCGGAGTCGATGTCGACGATGCGGCCGTCGATCTCGTCGACCACGTTGGTGGCGCGGGTGCCGAGCTTCTGCTTCAGTTCGCTTACGCGGTCGTTGTCGTCGTCGGCCCCGACCGCGACGAGCGTGTCGAGGAGTTCACTCTCCAGTTCCAGCGCGCGGCGGCGCTCGGCCTTCAGCGCGTTGCGCGTCGGAGTGAGCACCGAGTCGAGGAGCATCTCGAGCTGCTCCATCGGGTCCTTCACCCGGAAGTCGCCCCGCTTGTCGACGTCGATCCGCGGCTCGGCCTCGGCGATCCGCTGCTCGAGCGCCTTGAGCCGCTTCGCGGCCGCGTCGGCTTCGTCCTTCTCCTGGCGGCGCTTCGCGAGCTCTCCTTCGTGGTTCTTCCAGTCCTCCTGCCACTTGCTCCGGTCGGTGTCCCGTTCCTTCTCGACGTCGGTCTTCGCCCGCTCGGCGTCGTCTCGGGCCTTCGTGGCGGCGGCGACCGCCTCGTCGGCGGTCTTCTTCTGCTGGTCCTTGGCCGCCTCGACGTCCTTGCGGGCGGCATTGATCGAGCGGAACTCCTCGCGGATCGAGTTCACCAGGTTGGCGTACGACTGCGGCTCCTTGGCGACGCCGTTGAAGTCGTTCTGGAACAGCGTGGCCAGGTCGGACTCGATCGCCTCGATCTTCGCAGTCGCGTCGGCACCGATCACGTCGCGAAGCCGCTTGATCTCCTCGGCTGCCTGCCCGGCCTCGCCCTGCGCCTTGGTCAGCGCGTCGCGAGCCTCCTTGGCCGTCTGCTGTTCCTTGCTGTACTGCGAGAAGAATAGGTAGGTGGCGATCGTAAGGATGAACGTCAGCAGGACGAACACGATCAGCGCGATGCTGAGTCGATAGACCGTAGGATTCGTCGTCGCCATGATTCCCTCGCCTCGACCGGGTAGCCGAAGCGTCTATCGACCGCGGCGTGTGACCCGATTCACACCGTTGACGATTGTACGGATTGGGAAGACCCGGCCTCCGCGGCGGCAGGCCAGAACGCGGTCCACGCCAGGGGCTGGCCGGCGGCGACGGCGTCGCGGCCCAGGATGGCCGCCAGCGTGCTGCGGCAGGCCGACTCGAGATCGTCGATCCGGCGGCCGGAACGGATCCCGGCGACCAGCGTCCGCACCGCGGCCTCCGGCACCGCCACCGGGATGCCCGGGTCGGCGAACCGGGCCGCCCGGAGGTCGACGCGGCCGCGCGGTCCCTCCACCAGGTCCTCGACACGGGTGACGATGCCCTCACGCCGTTCGATGCTGGCTTCCAGCGTGCGGCCGTCTCGGAAGCGGTAGGCCACCGCGAGCGGCTCGGCGGCGTGCCGGGGAGCCGGGAGCGGGGTGGGCCGGCCGATCGGCGCGACCGACACGGGCGGCTCGTCGCCGAAGGCCCAGAGCATCCGGTCGATCGCGTGCACGTGGTGCTCCACCAGTGGCCCTCCCGAGAACCGGGGCTCGGAGATCCAGTTGCGGAGTGCATGGTCCGCGTCGGTCGACCCCGCGCGGCGGGGCAGCCGCCAGGCAGGGCCGAGTTCGGCGATCGCGACGCCGCGCGTCGGCAGGCCCACCGCGCCGTCGCGGATCCCGCAGACCGCCGCGGCCACGCCCGGGTGGTGCCGCGACTCGAATCCCGCCACGAACGACAGTCCGCGGGCCCGCGCCTCCGCACCGACGGCGAGGAGCGCGCGGACGCCGGCGGCGTCGACCGCGACGGGGGGCTCGCAGTAGACGTGCACGCCGGCCCGGATCGCCGCCGCGGCCTCGGCGGGGCGCAGGTGCGGGGGGGTGGCCAGGATCACG
>CAXNJC010000166.1:0-4497 GCA_964202525.1 Pirellulales bacterium | reverse complement strand
GGGCGCACGCAACCCAGGCCTCGGCGAGGGCCATCCGCTCCGCGACGGTCAGGGAGAGCGATTCCCCGGTCGTCCCACCGATGAACACCCCGTCGATGCCCGCGGCGGCCAGGTGGGCCGCCTGTCGCGGCACCGCCGCGAGCGCGAGGTCTCCGACGTTGTTGAACGGCGTGTGCGTGGCGGCGATCAGTTCGGTCATGGCATCACGGGCTGCGAAGGCGGTCGCCGCTCCGAATCGGCGGCCGCCTCCCAGAATACTCCGCAATGAAGACACCGCGGGTCGCGTCGCGCCAGACTCACGGCGCCCGCCGCGCCTGCACGATCCGCGGCAGGCCTGCCATGTCCTTGAGCGTGGGCCCCATCTCGAGACCCGGCTGTCCGGCGAGCGCCGCCTCGGCCGCGGCGACGGTCGAGGGACCGATCTCCACGAGCAGCCACCCACCCGGCACGAGCCGCTCGGCCGCCTCGCCGGCCAGCCGAGCCACCAGTTCGATACCGGTCGGCCCCGCCACCAGCGCCCCCCGCGGTTCGTGGTCGCGGACGTCGCGGGGCAGGGCGGGGAACTCGTCATCGCGGACGTAGGGGGGATTACTCACGATCACGTCCCACGGCCCGGCGAGCCGCGGGTGGGCGAGCAGGTCGGCCTCCACGAAGTCGATCCGGTCGGCCACGCCGTGGCGGTCGGCATTGGCCCGCGCCACCGCGAGCGCGGCGGCGGACAGGTCGCTGGCGGCGAGCGTGGCCTTGGGAAGATGCTTGGCGACCGCCACGGCGATGGCGCCGCTGCCGGTGCCCACGTCGACGATCCGCGGTGCGGCCACCGGTCTGCCCAAATCGAGCGTGCGGACGACGAGCCCCTCCGTCTCGGGCCGCGGAATGAGCACCTCGTTCGTGACGGCGAAGGGGAGCGAGAAGAACTCGCGGGCTCCCACGAGGTAGGCCACCGGCTCGCCGTCGCCCCGCCGCTTCACGAGCTCGCGAAACCGGCCCCGCTCGGCGTCGGACACGACGGTGTCGAAGGCGGTGTAGAGCATGATGCGCTGGCAGCCGCGGACGTGGGCCAGCAGCACCTCGGCGTCGAGCCGGGGCGTGTCGCTCCCTCGGGTGCCGAGCCAGTCGGTCGTCCACGTCAGCAGCCGTCCGACCGTCCACGCCTCGTCGCCCACGACCGCCTCCCTTCAGCCCGCCATCGGCTTCGCCGACTGCTCCATGTCGCTCTTCCGCTTCTCGCGGGCATGCCGCTCGATCGCGTCGATCACGAGCCCAAGCCGCCCCACCATCACCTGGTCGAGCGTGAAGCTCTCGTTGATGCGGTGGTCGGTGACACGGTTCTGCGGGAAGTTGTAGGTGCGAATCCGCTGGCTCCGATCGCCCGATCCCACCTGCTCCCGCCGTTCCGTGGCCCGCTTCTCGTGCTCGATCCGCCGCTCGTGCTCGTAGAGCCTGGTCTTCAGCACGCGGAGCGCCTTGGCGAGATTCTTGTGCTGGCTCTTCTCGTCCTGGCACTGCACCACGATCCCGGTGGCCAGGTGCGTGAGCCGCACCGCCGAGGCGGTCTTGTTGACGTGCTGGCCGCCCGGGCCGCTCGCGCAGAACAGATCTTTGCGGTAGTCGTCGGGAGCGAGGGCGACCTCCACATCCTCCGGCTCGGGCAGCACCGCCACCGTCGCCGCCGAGGTGTGGATCCGCCCCTTCGTCTCGGTGTCGGGCACCCGCTGCACCCTATGGCCGCCGCTCTCGTGGCAGAGTTTGCGAACCACCGCGTCGCCCGACACACCGAGGATCAGCTCCTTGAACCCGCCGAGTTCGGTCGGGCTCGCGTCCATCACCTCGAACTCCCAGCCGAGTTCCGCGCCGAAACGGCGGTACATCTCGTAGAGATCCCGCACGAAGAGGGCCGCCTCGTCGCCGCCGGTGCCGGCGCGGAGCTCGACAATGCACCGCGTGCGATCGGCGTCTTCGTCGCCCGAGCAGAGGTCGAGCAGCGTGTTCCACTCCGCCTCGCGGCGGGCCTCGAGGTCGGGCAGCTCCGCCTCCGCGAGATCCCGGAGGTCACGATCCTCGCCGGCGACCAGTCCGCGGAGCTCGGCGATCTGCCGCTCGAGCGTGGTGAACTGGCGGTAGCGGAGGGCCAGCTTGGCCAGGGTGCCATGCTCGCGGGCCACCTTCGAGAGCGCCGCCTGGTCGGCCAGCACGGCCGGATCGACGAGCGACCGCTCGAGAGCCTCGAAGCGGGCGAGCTTCTGCTCGAGATCGCCGCGGATGCCGCCGGAGGGAGAGTCGGCCATGGGGGAGACTGCCAGCCGGCCGCGCGAGACGGCTCAGGAGGCCGGCGCCTCGGCAGCCTTCTTCTTCTTGAGGCTGGCGTAGCCCGCGCCCGCGAACTTGCTCTTGAACTTCTCGATGCGGCCCGCCGTGTCGACGAACTTCAGCTTGCCGGTGAAGAACGGGTGGCAGACGTTGCAGATGTCGACCTTGATCTCGGGCACCGTGCTGCGGGTCGAAAAGGTGTTGCCGCAGCCGCAGCGGACGACGGTGACGCCGTAGTTCGGATGGATGCCGTCTTTCATGGTCGGGAGCCCGGAGTCTGAGAGGAGGGGGAAATGGTCGAGCCCCTCACTCTACCCGACGCATCGCGGGGCGGCAACGCGAGCCATTTCCGGGCCGCCTCACGGGGCCGGGGCAGGCTGCTCGGCGGCCCGCTCCCGCTCCAGCCGCTCGGCGAGCAGGCGGCTGCCAAACCGCTGCGGCGACCCATCGTCGCGGAGCACCGCCACGGCCTCGTCGATTCGCCCGAGTTCCGCGAGGGCCCTACCGAGGTTGGTGCGGGCCGCGTCCGTCCAGCGGCTGTCCGGCGATGCCGAGAGCGTCATGCGCTGCAGGTAATCGATGGCCGCCTCGGGCTGCCCCTCGCCGAGCGTCACGAGGCCGAGCCAGTAGGTGGCGTCTTCCTTCATCTGGCGGTAGAGCCGCTCCACGGCGGCCGCCTGATCGGCGGGCACCTCCGCCACCGCCCGCTGCAGCACGTCTCTCGAGGGCCGGGACGCGAGGTAGGCGGCCTTGGCGCCATCGGGGCCGTCGAAGACGCCGCGAAAATCCCTGACCCGCGCGGCAAACAACGGCCGCGTGGTGCGCGAGCCGCCCCGCCCAGTCGCAACCGTCACCACGGAGAGCGGCGCCAGGTCGCGGACGAGCGCCGCCTGCAGCTCCGCGCCCCTCGTCCGGCGGCGCACCTCGGTCTCGAAGGGAAACTGCCAGAGCGACACGGGCCGCTCGCCCCCGGGCAGGGCGGCGGCTGCCCTGCGGCCCGTGGCCGAGGCGTCGCCGGCGAGCCGGATGCCGTGGCGGGGCACCGTGACGCGGTCGAGCCCGTGCATGCGCCGCGAGAGCGTCCACTCGTCGGCGGGAACGAGGACGGTGAGCGAGGCCACGTCGCGGGCCTTCACTGGGTAGGGCCGATCGGGCAGCGACAGCGCGGCGAGCACGGCTTCGTCCTCGGCTGCCTCGCGAGCGGTCGCGACCCGGCCGCGGCGGCCCGGCACCGGCATGCCGTATGTGGGCTCGAAGAGGTAGGCCTCGCCGCCGATGACGGCCGCCGGGATCCAGGGACGAATGTCAGCGGCATCGCCGGACGACGTGGCGAGCATCACGCCGTCGATCCCGGCCTGCCGGAGCAGCTCCAGGAACACCCACGACCGCTGGGCGGCGCTGCCCCTGCCCGACAGCAGCACCTCTCCCAACTCGAACCAGCGGGTGCCGGGTGTGGCTTCCGTGGGAACCATCGGCGGATCGCCGACCAGCGCGAGGCAGCGCACGACCCAGGCGAACAGCCGCTCGGCCACCGCGACGTCGTCGATGCCGTCAGCCCGACAGGCCGCGGCGATGTCGGCCAGCCACCGCCGGTCGCGGAGCGACCGCACGTCGCCCACCGCATCGAACCTACCCACCGGAAGCCGGGCGTCGATCCCGTCGCGAAGCCGCTCGGGCAGCGATGCCACGAGTGGATCGGGCCGCCAGTCGCCCGCGTCGGCGAGGGCTGGCTGCGCCCACTGCGCCAGCCGATCGAAGGCCTGTTCGTAGGCCCGCTGCTCGTCGAAGTCGTCGAGCCGCGACACCGCCGACACTGCCCCCGCGACGAGCTTCTCGGGCGCGATCCGCGCGGCCGGCGACCGCGTGGCCGCGACCGGCGGCTCGGCCGTGCGGCCGCAGCCACCGGCGATCCCGATGAGGAGCGCCACGGCCACGCCCCGCCTCATGCCCGCTCTCCAGCGACGCGGGCCTCGTGGATGCGGAGCACGCGCTCCAGCACGCCGGCGAGATCGTCCAGCGGGACCATGTTGGGGCCGTCGCTGGGGCTCGAGTCGGGATCGGGGTGGGTCTCGAAGAACACGCCGTCGATGCCCACGGCCGCCGCCGCCCGCGCCAGCGGTTCCACGAGGCTGCGGTCGCCCCCAGTGGCACCACCGAGGCTCGCAGGCTGCTGCACCGAGTGCGTCG
>CAXNJC010000165.1:0-4534 GCA_964202525.1 Pirellulales bacterium | reverse complement strand
AACTCCATGCGCGTCCCTGTCGTTGGTTCGCTGGTCCGCGGGGTGCCTCGTCGAGGGAGCGTCGCCGCGACCACCTCACGGCTTGCGGTGGCCTGTGTCGCGGCTCTCCTGGTGATGCCGGCCGCCCCGGCCCAGCACGCCGTCACCGGTGGCTCGCCCGCCGACATCGCCGCGATCCGTGCCGCAGCGTCGACCTATCGCGAGGCGCTGGCCAAGGGCGACGCGGCCGCCGTCAAGGCCGCCTGGGTGGCCGACGGCGATATCGTCGACGGCTGGGGCAACCGGCTTCGGCCCGACGACCTCGCAGCGACCGATGCAGGACCTGCTGCCGCAGGCAGGCCGCGGCCCGAGTTTCGGTCGAGCGAGACCGAACTGCGATTCATCACCGCGGACGTTGCCGTGGAGGATGGCACGGTCGACGTGGTCCTGCCCGGCATGCAGACCTCGATCGAAGGCTGGTTCTCTGCGCTCTGGGTTCGCAACGGCGGCTCCTGGAAGCTGGCCGGCCTCCGCGAGTCGGAGCGGCCGGTGGCCGCCGATTCCGATATGCTCGCCGACCTCGACTGGATGGTCGGGGAGTGGACGCTGGCCGTCGAGGAAGCGGCCGCATCGAACGGAGCCGCCGCGCCGGCTCCTCAGCCCGCGACGACGATGAGCGTGCGTTGGGATGCCGGCCGCGCCTTCCTGATCCGAGAGGTCCGCACCCCCGCCGCGGCGGCAGAGGGCGATTCCGCGAGCGCACTGGAGGTCCACCAGCGGATCGGCTGGGATCCGGTCGTCCGGCGAATCCGGTCGTGGAGTTTCTCGACGGATGGGGGCCGGAGCGAGGCCACCTGGTTCCGCGACGGCGACTCCTGGGTCGCGGTGCAAACGGGCATCATGCCCGACGGCCGGCAGGACTCGGTGGTCAACATCTACAGCCACGACGGCCGCGACCGGTGCGTGTGGCGGATCCTGCCCGATGCCTTGGACGTGGACGACGGTCGGCCCACGCGAGCCACGTGGGTGCGCACACCGAAGGGGGTGGACCGATGACCGGATCGACGGGACGTTTTCGCCAGGTGGTATGGCACGCGGCGGTGGCGGTGGCGTGCGGGCTCGGCTGCTGGGGCGGAGCCCTCGCGGGTGCCGCCGCAGCGCAGGCTGCTGATCCGGCGGGCGGCCGAGCCGCCCCGCTCCCGGCCGGCGCCGACAACGGCGAGTTCGCCCGCAAGTACGAGATCCTTCAGAGCCGGGAATGGCGGCAGGCGATCGCGGAGTTCGGCGGCTGGCTGACCACGCAGTCGGTCTACACCCCTGCGGAGGTGCGGCGCATCAAGCTGCAGTTCAACGATCGCGTCGCCGCGATGTCGTCGTACGAACTCGAGTATCTCCTCGACTCAATCTCCGCGAAGGTGCAGCTCCTCGCTACGCCCGAGGCCCGCGACGCGAAGGCGTGGCTCGGCGAGTACCTCTTCGCGATGTCCGACGCCCGGCGGGCCCGGGAACTCCAGAACGTGCCGAACATTCTCGACATGTCGTCGGCCCAGCTGTGGCAGGAGATCCAGCGGATCGATGCCATGCGGGGCACGCTGCGGCAGCGTCAGCAGGGTGTCGAGGCACGGCAGTCCACGCTGGCCACGCGTGCCACCGCCGGGCGGCAGGCCACGTCGTCGGCGTCTCGCGAGGCGGCCGCGCGGCCGCGGTCGGCGCCGGCGCACTCGCCGTATCGCTCCGGTGGCGGTTCGCCGCCGTTTTCGGACATTCAGCCCCGGCGATCATCGATCGGCGTCGGCCCGATGGGCGCGTTCGTGATGTTCTGATCTGGCCGACGCGGCCCCGCCGGCGGACGTCCACGTCGGGGAGCCTGCGTCCGTGGTGCTCCGTGGCGTGGCGTCAGAAGGTGGCGTTCGCCCGCACGCCATACACGAAGGCGTTGTCGGTGGAGATCGCTCCCAGGCCCGGGCGAAGCCACTGCAGGTCGGGCGTGATGTTCAGCCAGGGCGTGGCCTGGATGTTGTAGAACCACTCGAGCCCCATGCCCGTGCGTGGGCCGAACAGCGCGGTGGGCACCGGTCCGAACTCGTCGCTCGTGCCCACCAGAAACCAGCCCAGGCCGAACGTGTCGCCCCGCTGCCGGCCGAGGGGGCTGTAGCCGCCGAGCCCGGTGCTCAGGAAGTACTCGATCGGGTTGGGATTGCCGTCGCCGATCGACGCGCGGCCGAACAGGCCCCAGCCCCGGTCGGGAGCCTCCGTGTAGCGGACGAAGTACTGGTCGAAGCCGTAGTACATGAGCCAGGAGTCCCAGAGCGTCCGCGGTCCGGCCACGGGAGGACCGTAGCCGGGCTCATAGCCGGGCTCCGGCGGCGCGAACGCGAACCGCAGGTCGAGCTGCTCCTGGTGCTTCCAGACACCGCCCACATGCTGCTGGCCCGGCAGACCGAAGAACATGGTCTTCGCCTTGACCTCACCGCCGATGATGATCCCCTGCTGAAAGAGGTCGCCGAACTGCATGAAGTCGGCCGTGCGGTTCTTGGGGTCCATGACGAACATGGCCAAGCCGCCCCACTCGCGGGGCGAGACGATGCCCGCGGTGAAAAACGAGTAGGGCATGCCGAGCAGGAACTGCGGATTGGCGATCAGCGCCTGGTTGACGAACTGGTCGGTGCCGTCACCGCCGGCGAAGACGTCCTGGTCGAAGGAGCCGAGCACGTCCTTTTTCCCCCCGAACACGACCCAGTTGGGCGACAGCGGCTGGGTGAACAGGAAGTTCGTGATGTACGGCACGCCGGGGTCGTTCGGTCGCGGGGGCAGGAGCGCGGGAAACACCGCCGGCGTGAACGTTCCTGCCCGGAGCGAGACGTTGCCGTACTCGCCGTACCACTGCTCGGCCCGCACGAGCAGCCGTCCATGGGGCAGGCCGCCGAACTTCTCCAGGTCGAAGACGGCGTCGTATTCACTGCGGCCGGTGTACTTGAAGATGTCGCCCTGCCCCAGCGGTGGAGGCACCGGCCGATCGATGCCGCCGGCGAGCCCGAAACCGAACTGGGTGATCCGGCCGCCGAAGGTGATCCCCGAGTCCTTGGTCGAGAGCCAGCGGTCGAAGAGGTCGCCCGTCACCGTCTTGGGGCCGAAGGCGTCGCCTCGCTGCCCAGGTCGCACGCGATCGGCCTCGGGCGTCGCCTCGAACTCGGGCGGAGCGGGATCGTCGGGGAGCAGGTCGATGGAATAGGGATGCGCGAGCCGCTCGGTGATGACCTGCTCGTCGCCCTCGGGAGCCTCCTGGGCGGAGCCGCGCAGCGTGAAGGCCGCGAGCACGAACGCGATGACGAGCGATGGGGTCGTGCGTCTCATGGGTCTCCGGTCTCAGTACACCGCCACGATCTGGGCACGGACGAGCAGGCCGGTCTGACCGGCCACGAAGCCGGTGCGGTTCTGGCCGGCCGGCGAGTTCTCGAGCCAGGCCATGTCGCCCGTGAAGAAGAGGTTGTCTCGCCCCGGCAGGAAGAACTGGTTGAAGCCGCCCCCCAGTTCGTAGCCCGAGCCATAGGCGCCGGTGACGTACGACGAACGGGCGTACACCTCCGTCTCGCGTGGCACGACGAAGTAGCCTCCCTTCACGAAGCCGCCGAATGCCGAGGTGGACGTGATCGGCAGCGGTCCGGTGCCGACGAAGTTGAGCAGGTCCTGAAAGTAGATCTCCGACGAAAGGCCGAAACCTCGGTACTTCCAGCCCCAGTCGATCGCCGCCAGCGAGATGTCGTAGGACTGGAGGGTGACGCCGGGGGCGAGTGCGTTGGGCGTCGTGATGATCGTGCCGTCGGAGAGGCGGACCGGGGAGTTTTCGACGGCATCGCTCGCGGCCTGGTTGCCGGCGCCAAGCGCGAAGGTGTAGCAGGCGCCGAGCCTGACCGCGGCCTCCTCGTGGTGCTGCAGATCGGAGTAGCCGCGGCCGAATGCCCCCCATGGCTCCCACCAGGCCGAGCCGGACCAGGCAAACCGGTTGTTGAGCTCCTCGGGCAGGAGGTTCAGCGTGTTGAACCCGTTGGACACCATGGCGTGGTAGGAGAGGCCATCGAGCGGCTCCCCCATGAACCACACGCCCTGGCTCAAGCTGGGGCGGAAGAACGTCGTGGCCATCGTGCGGTCGGCGCTCTGCAGCGGCGCGAAGGCGCTCTCGATCCATTCCCGCGACCCCGGCACCTTCGACTGCCCGACGTACAGTTCGAGGGCCTTGCTGAATCGATAGCTCAGCCAGAATGCCCGAAAACCGATCGGCTGGCTCGTGACGGAGTTGTAGTCGATGTTGAGCAGGTACGAGAGCTTCGGCAGCAGCGCATCGCCCGAGAAGATCAGACGGCCGCGGGGGATGCCGAAGTAGTTGGAGTTGACGATGGGAAGCGTGTTGCCCGCGCTGTCGGTCCACGACGACTCGTCCCGGGAGAAGCCGTCGTAGCGAAACATGTTCTGGTTGCGGATCCGCAGCGAATACGGTGTCGCGTCAGGGTCGTTCGGCAGGATCGCGAAGCCGTCGTCGTAGTCCACGTGGAACCGG
>CAXNJC010000164.1:0-4544 GCA_964202525.1 Pirellulales bacterium | reverse complement strand
ACCGCCGAGTCCCGCGAAGGGCTCCTCGACTGCGCGCGGTCGACCGCCCTCTTCGACCTCGTGGTCGTGGGGGGCGGGGCGACGGGCCTGGGCACCGCGCTCGACGCGGCGGCCCGCGGCTTCTCGACGCTGCTGGTGGAGGCGGAGGATTTCGCCAAGGGCACGTCGAGCCGGGCCACGAAGCTCGTGCACGGGGGTGTGCGGTATCTCGCGCAGGGCAACGTGGCACTCGTCCGCGAGGCCCTCCGCGAACGCAAGCTCTTCCTCGACAACGCCCCGCACCTCGCCCAGCCGCTGCCCTTCCTCGTGCCCGCCTACGGCCTGGCCGGCCGGCTGCTCGACCTTCCCTTCTATGGCATCGGCCTGGCGATCTACGAGGCGCTCTCGGGCTCGGAGCGGCTCGGCCGAGTGGGCCTCCTCGGACGCTCGGCCGCGCTCGCCACCGCCCCCGGACTCGAGCCGCATCGCCTCGCGGGCGCGATCCGCTACTGGGACGGCCAGTTCGACGACGCCCGGTTCGCCGTCGCCCTCGCCCGCACGGCGATCCGTGAGGGGGCCACGGTGCTCAACCACTGCCGCGTGAACGGGCTCGTGATCGAGGCGGGCCGCGTCGTGGGAGTCGCCGTCGAAGACCGCGAAACCGGGGACCGCTTCGAGGTCCGCGGCCGCTGCCTCGTGAATGCGACCGGCGTGTGGGTCGACGGGCTACGCAGGCTCGACGAGCCGGCCGCCCGCGATCTCGTGGCCCCGAGCCAGGGCGTGCATCTGGTGGTCGATCGCGACCTGTTTCCCTCGCCGGCGGCGATGCTCGTGCCGAAGACGGCCGACGGCCGGGTGCTGTTCGCGGTGCCTTGGCTCGGCAAGGTGATCCTCGGCACGACCGACACGCCGCGGCACGACACGCCCCTCGAGCCGCGGCCGCTACCCGAGGAGATCGACTTCATCCTCGCCGAGGCGGGCCGGCGGCTGGCTGCGCCGCTCTCCAGGTCCGACGTGCGGTCGGCCTGGGTCGGACTGCGGCCGCTGGTGAAACCGGCGGCCCGCGACGGCGACACGAAGCGGATCTCCCGCGAGCACACGGTCGAGGTGTCGCCGCACGGACTGGTCACGGTGACCGGGGGCAAGTGGACGACCTACCGGGCGATGGCCGAGAGCGTGCTCGCGGCGTGCTTCGCGCACGGCCTCCTCCCGGAGCGACCCGCGGGCATCACCCGAACCCTCCGGCTCGTGGGCGCGCCCGCGGCCGGCACGGCCACGGTGCCGCTCGCCGCGCCGCCGGGGCCTCACCTCTACGGCAGCGAAGCCGCGACCCTGGCGACGCTACCCGGCGCCGATCGCTGGCTCCTGCCGGGCCTGAGCGAGGCGATGGTGCGGTTCGCGGCCCGCCACGAACTCGCCCGCTCGGTCGAGGACGTGCTCGCGCGGCGGTCGCGGTGGCTGTTTCTCGACGCCGCCCGCGCCGCGGAGGCTGCCCGCGCGGTAGCGGCGATTCTCGGCGAGGAGCTCGGCGCCGGCTTCGATCCCGAGGCGTCGGCCACGCAGTTCACGCGGCTGGCGGAGGCCTATCGGCTCGTTCCCTGACGCCGTTGGTTTGCACCCCCGGCGCGGCCGCCGCTATCTTCCGGCTCCCTCCGCAGGAGCCCGCCCGACCATGATCCATCTCCATCCCTTCGCCGCCCTCCGCCCCGCCTTCGAGCATGCCGCCGAGGTGGCCAGCGATCCCTACGACGTGATCTCGACCGAGGAGGCCCGCGAGCGGGCCGCCGGCAAGCCGCGGTCGTTCCTGCACGTCGTCCGCTCCGAGATCGACCTGCCCCCGGAGACTGACGGCCACGCGGCCGAGGTCTACGAGCAGGCCGACCGGAACCTCCAGGCGATGATCGCGGCCGGCACGCTGGCGCGGGATCCGCAGCCGGGGCTCTATCTCTACCGCCAGATCAGGAACGGCCAGGCCCAGCTCGGGATCGTCGGCTGCGTGGAGGCCGAGCAGTACCGCTCGGGCGCGATTCGCAAGCACGAGAAGACGCGGCCCGACAAGGAGGACGATCGCACGCGGCACCTGCTCGTGACCGCCTGCCACGCCGAGCCCGTGTTCCTCTGCTTCCGCGACCACGCCGCCCGGGGCACCACGCTCGCCGCCCGCATGCAGGCCGACGCGGCCGCGAAGCCGGTGTTCGACTTCGTCGCCCCCGACGGCGTGCAGCACACCGGCTGGACCGTGCCTGACGCCGCGGCCTACGTCGAGGCCTTCCGCGGGCTCGATCTCCTCTACATCGCCGATGGCCACCACCGCTCCGCCGGCGCGGAGCGGGCGGCGACGGCCTCCGCGAAGGCGAATCAGCGGCACGCCGGCAGCGAAGAGTATGGCCGCTTCCTCGCGGTGATCTTCCCGCACGACCAGCTCCGGATCCTGCCCTACAACCGCATCGTCAAGGATCTCAAGGGCCTCGCGCCGGCGGAGTTCCTCGACCGGCTGCGGGCGGTCGGCGACCTGAAGCCCGCGCAGGCGGGCGAGCCCGAGCAGCGGGGCACGGTGCGGGTGTTCGTGGACGGCCGCTGGTGGTCGCTCACGTTCCCCGAGGCATCGATCGACCGCACGGATCCGATCGCCAGCCTCGACGTGTCGCTGCTCCAGGACCGCGTGCTCGCCCCGATCCTCGGCATTGGCGACCCACGGACGGACTCCCGGATCGAGTTCGTGGGGGGCATCCGCGGCTGCGACGAACTCGAGCGGCGGACCGGCCCCGGCGTGGCCTTCTCGATGCACGCCACGAGCCCCGACGAGCTCCTCGCCGTGGCCGATGCGGGCGAGATCATGCCGCCAAAGAGCACCTGGTTCGAGCCCAAGCTCCGCAGCGGCCTCTTCGTGCACGAGTTCGAGCGCATCCCGGGCGCTCGGGCCTGATCCACCCCGCGGAGGAACCCGCGTCTCCCGCCACGGCCGCCTACGGAAACCGCACGTTGCGGCCGGTCGAATCCCAGGCGTCGAACACCAGGTGCTCCGGCGACACGCCGTCCTTGCCGACGACGTGCAGCTGGATATGGGTTCGGTCCTCGAACTGGGCGATCTCCCGCCGCTTGCGGTTGTTGATCCACGTGGCGACGTCGTCGTGCACCGTGACGTTGAGCCGCGTCACGTCGTCGCGCGTCTCGGAGAGGCTCAGCGTCCGCATGACCTCGATCGCCATGCTCTCGGCGGTCTTCACGGTGCCCGTGCCGTGGCAGGTGGGGCAGTCCTGGAAGATGCTCTTGCGGAGCGACGGGCGGATCCGCTGACGGGTCATCTCGACCAGGCCGAACGGGCTCGTGCGGAGGATCTTCGTCCGCGCCCGATCCCGCTTCATCGCCTCGTGGAGCGCCTTCTCGACGCTGCGGCGATACTTCTCCTTCCGCATGTCGATGAAGTCGTTGACGATCACGCCGCCGAGATCGCGGAGCCGGAGCTGGCGGGCGATCTCCTTGGCCGCGATCAGGTTCATCTGGTAGGCGTTCTCCTCCGCGCTCTTCTCGGTGCGGAAGGAGCCGGAATTCACGTCGATCGCCACCAGGGCCTCGGTCTGGTCGATGACGATCGAGCCGCCCCCCTTGAGCGGCACCTTCCGCTGGTACATCCGGCCGATCTCCTCCTCCAGCCCGTAGCGGTGGAACAGCGGCTCCTTGCCCTCGTAGAGCTGCAGCCGCTCGACGTACTTCGGCATCACGAGTTCGAGGAACTCCCGGGCCCGCTCGTAGGCGGCCGGCTCGTCGATCAGGATCCTCCCCACGTCTTCCGTGAACATGTCACGGATCGTGCGGATGATCATGTCGCTTTCCTGGTAGATGTCGATCGGCGCGGAATACTTCCGCATCCGCCGCACGATGCTCTTCCAGAGCCGCAGGAGGTAGGCCATGTCGCGGGCCATCTCCGACTTCGTCCGCTCGGTGCCGGCGGTGCGGACCACGAAGCCCACGCCCTTCGGCGGCTTGAGGTCGAGCATGATGTCGCGGAGCACGCGGCGGTCGCGTTCGTCGTCGATCTTCTTCGAGATGCCGACGCGGCCCAGCGGCGGCATCAGCACGAGGTACCGCCCGGGGATCGAGATGTAGGTGGAGAGGGTCGGCCCCTTGGTGCCGAAGCCCTCCTTGATCACCTGCACGAGCACCTCGTCGCCGCGGCGGAGGATGTCCTGGATCGGCGGCTTGACCCGCGGCCGGTCGCCGATGCGGGGCTTGCGGCGGGCCCGTTGGGCGTCGTCGCCGCCGGCCTCGGCCGACTTGCCGGCCGGATCGACCAGGTCGAAGGCCTTGTCGGGGTCGAGGCCGCCCTGACGGTAGTACTGCGGCTCCACGTCGCTGATGTGGAGGAAGCCGTTGCGGCCCACGCCGAAGTCGACGAATGCCGCCTGGATCGAGGGCTCGATGTTGACGATCCGGCCCTTGTAGATGTTGCCGACGAGGTTGTCCTGGCTGGTCCGCTCGACGTAGAGCTCCTCCAGCACCCCGTCTTCCATGATCGCGATCCGGCACTCCTCCGGCTGCGACACATTGATCAGCATTTCCTGTTT
>CAXNJC010000163.1:0-4545 GCA_964202525.1 Pirellulales bacterium | reverse complement strand
AGGAGCGGATCAAGGGCATGATGGAGCAGGGCCGCAGGCGGATGGCCGAGGCCCAGGAGAAGATGGAGCAGGCCCGCCGCCGGTTCGCGGAGATGGAGGAGCGGATCAAGAAGCTCGAGGCCGAGGTCGAGCGGCTCAAGGCGGGCAAGTAACTTGGGGTGGCTCAGGGCTACCCATGCCCCGTCGCCGGACGTTCGCGGATGCCATCGTGGCATCCGCTCACTCGGATGCCGACTCTTGGGGCATGGGCAGCCCCTCGCTGGGTTCTTGGCCGGCGCTGCGCGCCAGCTGTCAGGCTGCTGATCGTTTGGTGGTCGTCGCAATGGGTGCTACGATGAAACGGCCCCGCCGATCGACCCGTGATGCACGGGTCCGCGGTCGGCCGCCCGGCTTCTGTGGCGGCCGAACGGCGACGCGGGTGTCTTCCGTTGGAGCAATCCCATGGGACACACCGCAGTTCCCGTCTGCGTCGTGCTGGCGCTGGTCGCCGTGACAGCGCCCGCGGCCGAACGGATCGTGTTCAACCGCGACGTGCGGCCGATCCTCTCGGACAAGTGCTTCGCCTGCCACGGCCCGGACGACGCCAAGCGGGAGGCCGGCCTGCGGCTCGATCAGGCTGCCGGGGCCACCGCCGAACTGGACAGCGGCCTGCGGGCCATCGTGCCGGGCAAGCCCGAGGCGAGCGAACTGATCGCGCGGATCGGGAGCACCGACGCCGACGTCGTGATGCCGCCTCCGCACCTCGGCAAGGCGGTGACGCCCGCGGAGGCGACGATCCTCCGGCGCTGGATCGAGGAAGGGGCGGAGTATCAGGGCCACTGGGCGTTCACGCGGGTCGAGCGGCCGGCCGTGCCCGAGGTTCAAGACGCCCCCTGGTGCCGCGGCCCGATCGACCGCTTCATCCGGGCCCGTCTCGAGGAGTCGAGCCTCGCGCCGAATCCCGAGGCCGATCGCGTCACGCTCGCCCGGCGGCTCGCGCTCGACCTCACCGGCCTGCCGCCCGCGCCGGACGAGGTCGAGGCCTTCGTGGCCGACACGGCGCCCGACGCCTATGAGCGGCATGTCGACCGGCTCCTGGCCAGCGAGCACTTCGGCGAGCGGATGGCGATCGAGTGGCTCGACGCCGCCCGCTACGCCGACAGCCATGGCTTTCAGGCCGACTCCAGCCGCCAGAACTGGCCGTGGCGCGACTGGGTGATCCGGGCGTTCAACGCGAACATGCCCTTCGACGAGTTCACGGTGAAGCAGTTGGCCGGCGATCTGCTCCCGAGCGCCAGCCGCGACGACCTCGTGGCGACCGGGTTCAATCGCAACCACCGGATCAATGGCGAGGCCGGCTCCATCGCCGCCGAGTGGCTCGTGGAGACGATCATCGACCGCGTGGAGACGACCGGGCAGACCTGGCTCGGCCTGACGGTGGGCTGCTGCCGCTGCCACGACCACAAGTACGACCCGATCACGCAGAAGGAGTTCTTTTCCCTCTACGCCTTCTTCAACTCGATCGACGAGACGGGGATGCTCTCCGAGAACCGGGGCGGCGGCAACTCCAGCCCGGTGATCCGCCTCCCCGGTGAGAAGCAGGGGGAGGAACTCGCGCGGCTCCGCCAGGTCGTGGACGCCGCGAAGACGGCCGTGAAGGCGGAGGACTCGAACGTCGACGAACTCGCTGCCGCATGGGCCGAGCGTGTGCAGGATCTCATCGAGACGCCCGCCGCGGCCTGGCAGCCGCTCGAGCCTCTGGAGATCCGCTCGACCGGCGGGGCGACGTTCCGCCGGCTCGACGACGGCTCGTGGGTGGCCGAGGGGGCCGACCCGCCGAGCGACACCTACGAGATCGAGGCGGCACTTCCCGAGGGCACCTTCGGAGCCCTGCGGATCGAAGTGCTCCCGGACCCGTCGTTCGCCGGCGACGGCGGCTTCTCCCGGGGCGGCAACGGCAACGTGGTGGTCACGAAGGTCGAGGCGGAGATCGAGAAGCCCGACGGCGGCGTGGAGAAGGTCGATCTCGCCCGGGCGGCGGCCGACTATGCCCAGGACGGCTACGACGCCGGCCAAGTGATCTCCGGCAAGAACAAGAAGAAGGGCTGGGCGATCGGCGGGCACAAGCGGGAGGCGGCCCTGCGGGTGCCCCGACGGCTCGCGGTGATGGCGGCACGCCGGCTCGACGTCGATGAGAACTCGCGGGTCGTGCTCCGCATCCGGCAGGAGTCGTTCGATCGCCATACGATCGGCAGGTTCCGAGTCGCGTTCTCTCCCGGCGAACCCGCGTTCCTCTCGGTCGACGGCTACGGCCTGCCTCCTGCCGTCAAGGAGGCCGTCACCGCGCGGGCGCAGGACCGCTCGCCCGAGCAGCGGGCGGCGCTCGCCACGTACTACCGCGCCAGTGTCGATGGTCCGATCCGCCGGGCCGAGGCTGCCCGCGACGCGGCCGCCAAGAGCCTCGCCGACTTCGAGAGCTCGCTGCCGAGCGCGATGGTGATGCGGGAGGGCAAGCCGCGCGACACGTTCGTGCTCATCCGCGGCGAATACGACAAGCCCGGTGAGCGGGTCACCGCGGGCGTGCCGGCCTGCCTGCCACCGCTGCCGGACGGCACCGCGGCCGACCGGCTCGCCCTCGCCCGCTGGATCGTCTCCCGCGACCATCCGCTCACCGCGCGGGTCTGGGTGAATCGCCAGTGGGAGCGGTTCTTCGGCACGGGGATCGTGAAGACGAGCGAGAACCTCGGCAGCCAGGCGGAGTATCCGAGCCACCCCGAACTCCTCGACTGGCTCGCGGCCGAGTTCATGGAGAGCGGCTGGGACATGAAGCGGATGGTCAGGGCGATCGTGACGACCGCCGCCTACCGCCAGTCGGCCGCCGTCACGCCCGAGAAGCTCGCCGCCGACCCGGAGAATCGGCTCCTCGCCCGCGGGCCGCGGATCCGGCTCGCCGGCGAGATCGTCCGCGACCAGGCGCTCGCCGCGGCGGGGCTTCTCGTGCCGGGCGTCGGCGGCCCCAGCGTGCGGCCCTGGATGCCCGACGGCGTCTGGGACGAGACGAGCGTCTACGGCGACCTCCGCGGCTACAAGCCCGACACCGGGCCGGGCCGCTATCGTCGGAGCCTCTACACCATCTGGAAGCGGACCGCGGCGCCCCCCACGATGCTGCTCTTCGACGCGCCCAGCCGCGAGATCTGCACGGTGAAGCGGACCCGCACCAACACGCCGCTGCAGGCGCTGGCGCTGCTCAACGAGACGACCTTCATCGAGGCGGCCCACGGCCTCGCCGGCCGGATGCTCGACGAAGGGGGCACGACCACGGCGGAGCGGATCACGCATGGGTTCCGACTGGCCCTCGGCCGCGCGCCCGACACGGTGGAGCTGGCCACGCTCGTGGCCGGCTTCGAGACCGACCTCGCCCGGTTCACAGCCGCGCCCGAGCAGGCGGCGACGTACGCGGCCGTCGGCCTCGTCCGCAAGCCCGACGGCACCACCGACGCCGAGTTCGCCGCGGCGTCGCTCGCTGCCAACGTGATCCTCAACCTCGACGAGTTCGTGATGCGGGAGTGACCGCCATGCCGACGCCGAACGACATCCTCCGCCTCCAAGACGCCGCCAACCGCCGGGTGTTTCTCGGCCGCTCCGCCGGCGGCATCGGCGCCGCGGCGCTGGCGCTGCTGCTGCGGCAGGGCGATGTGCAGGCCGCCGCTGCGCTCGGCCGGCCCGGCCTCCCGCACCATCCGCCGAAGGCGAAGCGGATCATCTCGCTCTTCCAGTCGGGCGCCCCCTCGCAGATGGATCTCTTCGACCCCAAGCCCGAGATGCAGAAGCGGCGGGGCGAGGATCTGCCCGCGTCGATCCGGCAGGGGCAGCGGCTCACCACGATGACGAGCAACCAGAAGACCTTCCCCGTGGCCCCGTCGATCTTTTCGTTCGCGCAGCACGGGCAGAGCGGGATGTGGTTCAGCGAGCTGCTCCCGAACATCGCCCGACACGCCGACCGCTGGTGCATGATCCGCTCGATGTTCACTGAGGCCATCAACCACGACCCGGCGATCACGTTCTTCCAGACGGGCAGCCAGATCGCCGGCCGGCCGAGCATCGGCTCGTGGGTGAGCTACGGCCTCGGCAGCGAGAACGCCGACCTGCCGGCCTACGTGGTGCTCACGAGCTTCGGCAGCGGCCGCAAGGACGACCAGCCGCTCTACGACCGCCTCTGGGGCGCGGCCTTCCTGCCCACGCACCACCAGGGAGTGAAGTTCCGCAACACGGGCGACCCCGTGCTCTACCTCGCCGACCCGCCCGGTATCGACCGAGACACCCGGCGGTCCACGCTCGACCGGATCGCAACGCTCAACGCAGCCCGGTCGGCCGTGATCGGCGATCCGGAGATCGCGGCCCGGACGGCCCAGTACGAGATGGCCTTTCGCATGCAGGCGAGCGTTCCCGAGCTCACGCGGTTCGCCGACGAACCGAAGCACGTGCTCGACGCCTACGGCCCCGACGTCCATCGTCCCGGGAGTTACGCCTTCAACTGCCTGCTCGCCCGCCGGCTCGCCGAGCAGG
>CAXNJC010000162.1:0-4588 GCA_964202525.1 Pirellulales bacterium | reverse complement strand
CCGCGAGCGGGTGAGCGATGCGGATACGACGCGTGTTCATGCCGAGCCTCCGATTCTCGAATCCAGTCTGCCCGCCCGAGGCGGCCGCAGACTCTGTGCGATCGGAATCGGTATCGGCATTCGCGCAAGCCGAACTTTCAGCAAAGTTCACGCGACCGTCAGGGATTCCCCAGACTGCCGGGTCGCGTCAAGCCCGGGGCAATGCGGAGGCGAGGTCGTCGCGGAGATCCTCGAAGGCCTCGAGGCCCACGGAAAGCCGGATCAGTCCGTCGGCGATCCCCACGGCTCGGCGGGCCTCCGGCGCGTAGGAGCCGTGCGACATCACGGCGGGGATCTCGATCAGCGACTCCACCGCTCCGAGGCTGACCGCAAGCTGGAACAGCCGCGTCGACTCCACCACCCGGCGGGCCTCCGCCATCGCGCCCCGGACCTCGAAACTCACGATCGTGCCGCCCGCCGACATCTGCCGCATCGCCAGCGCGTGGCCCGGATGCCCGGCGAGCCCGGGGTAGTGGACCTTCACCACGGCCGGATGCTCCGCGAGCCACTCCGCAAGCCGCAGGGCGGTGGCCGACTGGGTGAGCACGCGGAGCTCGAGCGTCTTCAGGCCCCGCGAGCAGAGGAACGCCTCGAGCGGCCCCATCACCGCGCCGGTGGCATTCTGGAGCCAGTGGAGCCGCGTCCCGAGGTCGGCATCGCGAACCACGAGCGCGCCGCCGAGCAGGTCGCTGTGGCCGCCGATCGACTTCGTGGCCGAATGCATCACGATGTCGGCGCCGAGTTCCAGCGGCCGCGACAGGGCGGGCGTGGTGAGCGTGGCGTCACAGGCGAGCAGGGCCCCCGCCGCGTGCGCGATCTCGGCGCAGGCCGCGACGTCGGTGATCGTGAGCAGCGGGTTGCCGGGCGACTCCACCCACACGAGCTTCGTCTTCGGGCCGACGGCCCGGGCCAGGGCCGCGGTGTCGGCCGTGTTCACCGCCGTCACGGCGATGCCCCGCTCGGCGAGCACGCGGTTGAAGAGCCGCCAGGTGCCGCCGTAGATGTCGGTGCCCGTGACGATCTCGTCGCCCG
This sequence comes from Pirellulales bacterium, assembly GCA_964202525.1. Lineage (GTDB taxonomy): Bacteria > Planctomycetota > Planctomycetia > Pirellulales > UBA1268 > QWPN01. The sequence continues at coordinate 3,517 of CAXNJC010000162.1, read as the reverse complement.
GGGCCAGCAGGAGCGTGGCGCAGTGCGTGGCCGCCATGCCCGATGCAAAGGCGAGCGCCCGCACGCCGCCATCGAGGTCGGCGAGCGTCCGCTCGAAGGCGTGCCGCGTGGGGCTGCCGGTGCGGGCGTAGTCGTAGGCCGACGTCATCGAGGCGTCGGGCTGGACGAAGGTGCTCGCCAGGTGGATCGGCGGCACGACGGCCCCGGTGGCGGCGTCGTGCTCCTGGCCGACGTGGATGGCGCGGGTGCGAAACTGCATGACAAGAGCCTCCCGCCGCCGGGCGGGCGGCTACGCGCGGTCGAGGGCCTGGGCCAGGTCGGCGATCAGGTCGTCGGCATCCTCGATGCCGCAGGCCATCCGGATCATGGAATCGCCGATGCCGAAGGCCTGCCGCTCCTCCGGCGAGTAGTTCCAGTAGCTCATCACGAGCGGTTGCTCGATCAGCGACTCGACCCCGCCGAGGCTTGGGCCGATGCGGGGGATGGTGACGGCATCGACGACGTTGGCCGCCTTCCGCCAGTCGGCATTCTTGATGAAGAACGTGACCAGGCCGCCGCAGCCCCGCATCGTGCGGGCGGCGACGTCGTGGAACGGGTGGCTCGCCAGGCCGGGATAGAGCACCCGCTCCACCTTCGGGTGCGATTCGAGGAACCGCGCCACCGCGAGGCCGTTGGCGTTGTGCCGCTCCATCCGCAGGGCGAAGGTCTTGAGGCCGCGCTCGAGCAAGTAGGCGTTGTGGGGCGAGTTGACGCCCCCCATGATGCCGCGGAGGTTCCGCACCGGCTCCATGAGGTCGGTCCGGCCGATCACCGCGCCCGCGAGCAGGTCGTTGTGGCCGCCGAGATACTTCGTCGCCGAGTGGAGCACGAAGTCGACCCCGGCCGCGAGCGGCTGGATGTTGAAGGGCGTGCCGAGCGTGGCGTCGATCAGCGTGAGCACGCCGCGGCGGTGGCCGATGTCGGCGAACCGCCCGATGTCGACCACGCTGAGGTGCGGGTTGGTCGGCGACTCGCTGATCAGGAACTTCGTCCGGGGCGTGATCGCCGCCTCCATGGCGGCGTAGTCGCAGGTCTTCACCTCGCGGAAGCCCACGCCGAACCGCGTGAGGTGCTTGCGGCAGAACTCCCGGCTGCGGTGGTAGCACTCGTCGAAGAAGATGACCTCGTCGCCGGCGTTCACGTGGGCCATCAGCAGGCCGACGAGCGCCGCCATGCCGCTGGCGAAGAGCACCGCCTGCTCGCCCCCCTCGAGCGCCGCGAGCTTCCGTTCCACGACCCGCTCGCCGGGATTGCCGTAGCGGCCGTATTCCTCGCGGGGATGATCCTCCTCGATGAAGTCGATGATCGACTGCGTGTCGGAGAAGGTGTAGGTGCTCGACGCGAAGATCGGGTCGGTGATCGAGAAGCCGGGCTTCTCGCGGGCCTCGCCGGCGTGGACGGCGACCGTCGAGGGGCCGACGGGCCGGCCGGCAGCGTCCTGCGGGCCGGGGGACGACCGAGCCGGGTCGGAGGCGTTGGTCGGGGGCATTCCGTGTCCTTGCCGGGCTGTCAGCGGTCTTCGTGATCGCGGGGAGTGTAGTCGCGTCCCCGGCGTTCATCCAGTAAAAGTGTGGCATGCCGTCCCGTCGACCCGCCCCGAAATCGTCCGCGAAAAACCCGGGTCCGAGGCCCCTCGTGCCGCCAACGCGGGTGTTCGTCACGCTGGCCTCGCTGGCCGCCGCTGCAACGCTGGTGCGGCTCGGCCTGCTCGAGCAGCTGATCGGCGGAATCGTCGACGCGGCGGTTCGCAACATCATCACGCTGATTCTCGCCTTCTCCGCGCTGGTCAGCCTGCTCGGCTGGTTTCTGTTTCAGAGCGGCCACTCCGGCAGGCTCAAACGCGGTGTGGCGGTCGGCCTGCTGGCGGCGGTGGGCCTCGCCTGCGCGGTGCTGCGAATCGAACGGGTGTCGGGCGATCTCGTGCCGGAGTTCATGTTTCGCTGGAGCCCGTCCCGCGACCGCACGCTGCCCAAGGCGGCGACGACGGCCACCGCGACCGCCGGGGCGTGGGCCGCGACGCCGGGCGACTTTTCGCGGTTCCTCGGCCCGGCGGGCGCGGCTGCGATCGACGGCCCGGCGATCGACCCGGACTGGGCCGGGCGGCCGCCGGAGCAGCTCTGGCGGCGGCCGATCGGGGCCGGCTGGAGCGGCTTCGTCACCTGCGGCGACCACGCGGTCACGCTCGAGCAGCGGGGCGAGGAGGAGGTGGTCTCCTGCCAGTCCGCGACCACCGGCGACGTCGAATGGACCGTGGCCGTGCCGGCGCGGAACCAGACGGTGCTCGGCGGCAGCGGTCCGCGATCGACCCCGACGATCGCCGACGGCGTGGTCTATGCGACGGGGGCAACCGGCTGGCTCCATGCGATCGACGGGGCCACGGGCCGCGTGCTCTGGAAGAAGAACATCCTCGCCGACCTCGGTATCGATCCCGACGCACACGCGGCGGCTGTGGCCTGGGGGCGGTCGGGCTCGCCGCTGGTGACCGCGGGGCTCGTGATCGTGCCGGCGGGCGGCCCGCGAAAGGATGGCTCGGCCGTGTCGCTCGTGGCCTACGACCGCACGACCGGCGAGCGGCGCTGGACCGGGGGCGGCGAGCAGATCAGCTACGTCTCGCCGCAGCTGGCGCACGTGGCGGGGCGGGATGTCGTGCTCACGGTGAACGAGTCGAACGTGGCCGGCCATGATCCGGCCGACGGTGCGGAGCTGTGGCGGTTCGACTGGCCCGGTCACTCCAACTCCGACGCCACCTGCTCGCAGGCAAATCTCCTGGGCGACGGGCGGATCTTCCTCTCGAAGGGCTATGGCATCGGGGCCGCGGTGTTCGCGGCCGACGCGGCCGAGCCGCCGGCGTTCGCCGCCGTGTGGCGGCAGCCCTCCGTGCTCAAGACCAAGTTCACCAACGTGACGACCCACGACGGCCACGCCTACGGCCTCTCCGACGGGATCCTCGAGTGCGTGGCGCTCGCCGACGGCACACGCCGCTGGAAGGGCGGCCGCTACGGGCAGGGGCAGGTGCTCCGCGCGGGGGCGTTCTTGATCGTGCAGGCGGAGAGTGGCGAGGTGGTGCTCGTCGATTGCGTGCCCCAGAGGCACGTCGTGCGAGCGCGGCTCGCGGCCCTCGACGGCCAGACCTGGAACAATCCCTGCCTGTCGGGCGACCGGCTGCTCGTGCGCAACGCGGAGGAGGCGGCCGGCTACCGGCTGCCGCTCGCCGCGTCGGAGCCCGCACCGTGAGCCCCGCGGGCATCACCGTCGACCTCGCGGGCCGCACGGCCCTGGTGACCGGAGGCACCCGGGGCATCGGCCGCGCCGTGGCCCTCGAGCTCGCCGCGGCCGGCGCGCGGGTGGCGATCCACGGCCGGAGCGCCGCCGGGGCGGCGGAGGTGGCCGCGGCACTCGGGTCGGCCTACGCCGGATCATTTCTGGCCGACCTCACCGACCCGGCCGCGACACCGCGGCTCGTGGCGGAGGTCACGGC
>CAXNJC010000161.1:0-4589 GCA_964202525.1 Pirellulales bacterium | reverse complement strand
CGATCGAGACGTTTCTGGCGGCGCAGGCCGACGACGGACCGTCGGATGCCATTTCGAGCGCGCTTGCGGCCGCGTACCGCGACCTCGGCCTCCAGACCCTCGCCAACCAGGTGCGGCGAAGCGTGCGCGGCCTGCGGGGCAATCAGTGGATGTTTCGCGTGGGCCATCCCGCCGACCACGCGCTGCGGATCCGGCCCGAACTGCTCGCCAGGTCGGCCGCCGGCGGCGGCGGGGCCGCGCTGTTTCCGGTGCTGCGGGAATCGACGCCTGTGCGGATGGATCTCTCGCACGCCGGCTGGAGCGACATTTTTTTCCTCGGGATGGACTTCCCCGAGGGAGCCCGCGTGCTCAATGTGTCGATCGACCTCGCCGTGCACGGCCGCGACACCGCGCCGAAGCCGCCGGTGGAAGCCTACCTGCGGGTGATCGACGAGCCCGTGCTCCGCCTCACGAGCGTGGACCTCGGCGCATCGGCCGAGATCACGGACCTCGGCGAGGTGTTTGATTTTGCCCGCGACTACCTCGGCCTGCTCAAGGCCGCCGTGATCGCAGCGGGCATCGTGCCTCCGGGCGTGGAAGGCTCCGGCGAGAGCCTCGCCACGCTCCTCGAGCGGGTGGTGGGGCCGGGCCTCGGACTCGAACTCGTGAGCAGCGTGAACAACATCCCCAAGGGATCGCGACTTGCCGTGTCCACCAACCTGCTCGCCGCCCTGATCGCGGTGTGCATGCGGGCCACGGGCCAAGCCGGCTCGCTCGCAGGGCAGCTGACCGAGCAAGAGCGACGGCTCGTGGCGGCTCGTGCGATCCTCGGGGAATGGCTCGGCGGCAGCGGCGGCGGCTGGCAGGATTCGGGGGGCGTGTGGCCGGCCGCCAAACTGATCCGCGGCGTGGCAGCGGCCGAGGGCGACCCCGAGCATGGCACGAGCCGCGGGCGACTGCTGCCCCGGCACGACGCCGTGGCCCTCGGGGCCGACCTGCAGCAGTCGCTCGTGCTCGTGCACGGCGGCATGGCGCAGAACGTGGGACCCATCCTCGAGATGGTCACGGAAAAATACCTGCTCCGCAGCGAAGCCGAATGGCAGGCCCGCCGGGAGGCCGGCGAGGTGCTCGACGAGATCATCGCAGCCGTGGAGGCGGGCGACGTGGATCGCATCGCAGCCGCCACCACCCGCAACTTCTTCGGCCCCATCCAGACGATCATTCCGTGGGCGACGAACCTCTACACCGAAACGATCATCGACCGGGTGCGGAGGCGATTCGGCAGCCGGTTTCGGGGCTTCTGGATGCTCGGCGGCATGTCGGGGGGAGGGATGGGCTTCATCTTCACCCCCGACGCCAAGGCCGAGGCTCAGCAAGCGCTTGGCGAGATCATGCGCGCGGCGAAGCGGGAACTGGAGCACGCGCTGCCCTTCGCGATGGATCCCGTGGTGTATGACTTCGCCGTGAACGAGCGGGGCACCTGGAGCGACCTGCTTGCGGGGACCGCGGCGCTGATGCCTGCCGGCTACTACGCGCTCACGGTGCCCGCGCTGCTCAAGCGGCCGACGCTGCCGGAGTCGCGGCGGGCCGAACTCGACGCCTTCGCCGCGGCGTGTCGCACCGATCCCCAGCTCACGGGCATGGTGGACACCCTCTTCGACCGGCTCTTCCCGCGGGCGACCGGGCACGCATCGGGCGCCGATCTCCGCGAGCTGCTCGGCCAGCTCGGCTTCGACGAGGTTCAGCACGAACAGATCCGGGCCGACCTCCAGCACGGCCGCATAGGCCTCGCCCAGAACCGGCTGCCCGCCGCGACGGCGATCGACGACGTGGTCGACACGGACGTGGTATGTGCGACGACACGCGACGACGACGCGGCGCATCGCGCGGCGGGGCTCGAGGCGCTCGCCCGCGGTGAAGCGGCGGTGGTCACGCTCGCGGCCGGGGTGGGAAGCCGCTGGACGCAGGGGGCCGGCGTGGTGAAGGCCATCAACCCGTTTTGTCGGCTGGGGGGAGGGCACCGATCGTTTCTCGAGGTCCATCTCGCCAAGACGCGGGCCACCGGCCGGACGGCGGGCAGACCGGTGCCCCATGTGGTGACCACCAGCCACCTCACGCACGATCAGATCGCCTCGGCGCTCGGCCGCACGGGCTCGGGCGATGTACCCGTGACGCTCTCACCGGGCCGGGCCGTGGGCCTGCGGCTCGTGCCGATGGCCCGCGACCTGCGGTTTGCCTGGGAGGAGACGGCCCACCAGGTGCTCGACGAGCAGAAGCAGAAGGTTCGCGACAGCCTGCATGCGGCGCTGATCGCCTGGGCCGAGGCGGCCGGCGAGGGCAGCGACTACACCGACAACGTGCCGCAGCAGTGCCTGCATCCGGTCGGCCACTGGTATGAGATTCCCAACATGCTGCGCAACGGCGTGCTCCGGCACCTGCTCGCCGAGCGGCCCAATCTGCGTTGCCTGTTCCTGCACAACATCGACACTGTGGGGGCCGATCTCGATCCGGCCCTGCTCGGCCGCCACCTCGCCAGCGGCTCGTGCCTCACCTTCGAGGTGATCCCGCGGCGGATCGAAGACCGTGGCGGCGGGCTGGCCCGCGTGAACGGCCGCCCGCGGCTCGTGGAGGGCCTGGCGATGCCGCGTGAGGAAGATGAGTTCAAGCTCCGCTTCTACAACACGCTCTCCACGTGGATCGACATCGATCGCCTGCTGGCGGTGTTTGGCCTGGGCCGCGACGATCTCGCCGACGACGCAGCCGCGGCCGCGGCGATCCGGCGAGTGGCGGCCCGCGTGCCCACGTATGTGACGCTCAAGGACGTGAAGAAGCGCTGGGGCCACGGCCAGGAAGACGTGCTGCCAGTGGCGCAGTTTGAGAAGCTCTGGGGCGACATGACGGCGCTGCCAGACGTGGACTGCCGCTATGTGGTGGTGCCACGACACCGTGGGCAGCAGCTCAAGGACGTGGCCCAGCTCGACGGGTGGCTCCGCGACGGATCCGCCGCCCACGTCGAGCGGCTCTGCGCGTGGGAATGACCGGCCCTCACCGCCAAAGCCGGTAGAGCGTGAGGCCGGCAATCGCCACCACGGCAATGAGGATCGCACTCCCCGCCACCATCGGCAACGACATCTCGTCGGCCGCCTCCTCCAGCACGAATCCGATCACCTGGTTCGGCGTGCCGATGCCGTTGTTGTCGGCGACCGCCAGGAGCGCCCGCCGCGAGCCGCCGAGCTTCGGGCCGAGGCAGAGCCCCTCCACGTTGCTGCCCAGCTGGTCTTTCCAGAGGAGGGCCTTGCCGACGTGGTCGGCACCTCGCTCGGCCGCCTTGTCGGGAACGGTCGAGATGTCGCGGGCGTCGCGAGTGCGGATCTCGTAGAGCCGGTTCTCGAACGGCGGCAGGCCCGGGCAGCCGGATCGCTCCAGCACGAGCAGGCGGTCGTGGCCCAGGCTCGCGAGGGCCACCACGCCCGACAGCGGCGGCCCGGGAAACACCGGAACGAAGCCGTGCGGAGGATCGACGGCGTAGGCGATCTGCAGCGGAGCCCGACGGTCGCGCTGGTCTGCGTCGGGGATCGCGATGCGGGTGAGCCGCACGACCGTGCCTGCGGACGCGGCGGCCGCCGGGCCATCCGCCGGCAGAGCCTCTTCGTTGGCGGTCCAGATGTGGCGGCCATCGGCATCGATCGCGAGCGACTCGAAGCCGCGGTTGGGCCGGCGCGCGGCGAGCATCTCCGGGGTGGGGATCACGCCCAGCACGCTGCCATCGGCCAGGGAGATGCCGCGGACGGCGGGGGTGTCTTCCTCGGCGACGATCAGGCACTGCCCGGGATCCGGCAAACCCCTGCGGAGCTGCCTGGCCGTGATGCGCTCCTGAAGCACCGGCGGGCAGATGGCGAGGTCTTCGTAGTCGTGGTGCTCCGAGAGCGTGACCACGTCGAGGTCGGTGGGCTCGAGCGGTGTGCCGTCGCGGGCGAGGGGAAGCGTGAACAGCAGGAGCTTGTCGCTGTTGTCCATGATCGCCGCGTAGCGATCGTCGCCGAGCCACGTGATCCCGCTCAGGCCCCGGATCTCCACGTTCGTGCCGTCGCGGCCGACCACCGACTGCGGCAGCATGCTGAAGCCGCGGTACGTGACGCGCACGGGCGGCACGCCCGCCTCCGCACCCTTCGCGAGGGTGGCACTCCGGAAGAGGCTCAAGACCGCAAAACCGACGATCATCGCGCGAGCGAGCGACATGGAACGACTCTACCACGGCTCCCACGCGGGTGACTCTCGCCGGGAAAGGCCGTCTGTTAGGCTCCTGCCATGCCGAGCCCCGCCCCAGAGCCCCTCGCCCCCAGGCCCCTTGCGATCTGGCTGGTCAATCCGTTCGACGACATCCCCGGCGAGGGGCTGCCGCCGCTGCGGTATTGGTCGCTCGCGCGGGTGCTCGCCGCCCGCGGCCACGACGTGACCTGGTGGACCGCCACGTGGAGCCACCGCCGCAAGGCGATCCGCACGGCCCCGCTCGGCATCCGCGACGACGAGGGCTTTGCGGTGCGGCTCGTGGCCGTGCGGCCCTACGAGAAGAATGTGTCGCTCGCCCGGCTCGGCAGCCATCGCGACTT
>CAXNJC010000160.1:0-4611 GCA_964202525.1 Pirellulales bacterium | reverse complement strand
GGTACGACGGCGGCATGACGGTCTCCTTCGCAGGCGGGGGCGAGACGGTAGCGGGCTCGGCGGGCGGCCTCAAGGTGGATCGGCCGTCACGTGGACGCCGGCTCAGGCGGTCCGGTATTCTCCCCCGCCATGGACGCATTCATGGCTGCGGCGATCGAGGAAGCGGAGCAGGGGCTCGCCGAGGGCGGGATTCCGATCGGCTCCGTCGTGGTGCACGACGGGCGGATCGTGGGCCGGGGCCACAACCGCCGCGTGCAGCAGGGCAGCACAGTCCTCCACGGCGAGATGGATGCGCTCGAACGAGCGGGCCGGCGGCCCGGATCGTTCTACAAGGACTGCACGCTCTACACCACGCTTTCCCCCTGCCCGATGTGCAGCGGGGCGATCCTCCTCTACGGCATCCCACGGGTCGTGATCGGCGAGAATCGGTCGTTCATGGGCGAGGAGCAGCTGCTCGCCGAACGGGGCGTGCAGCTCACGGTGCTCCAGGACGAGCGGTGCATCGCGCTGATGAAGGAGTTCATGACGAAGCACCCCGGGCTCTGGGCCGAGGACATCGGCGAGTAGCCCGCGGCGACCGACGAATCCTCGCCTCCTGCCAGGTCGGGATGCGGGGCTCCGTGGCCACGCGGATCCTGCTGCAGCACGGATTTCGGGCCGCCAACCTCGGCGGCGGCTCAGAGGCGTCTATGCTTGGCCGGGCCCCTCGCGGGCCGGGCGAGCGGCCCGGCACAACCTCGCGACGGCCCTCCAAGCATGTCCACCGTCGCAAACCCCCCCACCACGCCCGCCTGGATGAGCCGCTGGCTCGTCGCCGCAGGCATCTACAACCTCGCGTGGGGCGCGCTGACCGTGCTCTACCCGCCGTGGCTGTTCGACCTCACCGGCCTCGCGCAGCCCAACTATCCGTTCATCTGGCAGTGTGTCGGGATGGTGGTGGGCGTGTACGGCGTTGGGTATCTGGCGGCGGCAGGGGATCCCGTGCGGCACTGGCCGATCGTGCTCGTGGGATTTCTGGGAAAGATTTTCGGTCCGCTCGGGTATCTGATGGGCATCATCCGCGGCGACGTGCCGCCCGCCTTCGGCTGGACGCTGCCCACCAACGACCTGCTCTGGTGGATCCCCTTCGGCCTCATCCTGCTTCATGCCTGGCGGCGGCATCGCGCCGAGGCCTCCGGATCGCATGACTGACGCCGCGATCCCGGGCATGACGGTGCAGGACCTGATCCTGATCGTGCAGGCGGTGGCATCCGGGGCGATGTGCGGCCTGATCTGGTTCGTGCAGGCGGTGCACTACCCATTGTTCGGCCTGCTCTCCGGGGATGGATCGCGAAACTTCGCCAACGAACACCAGCGGCGCACCACGCCCGTGGTGCTCCCATTCATGCTCGCAGAACTCGCCACGGCCGCGGCGGTCGCGGTCTGGCCGCCGTCCGGCGTCGGCCGCGCCGCGGCGGTCGCGGGGCTCGGGCTCGTGGGGCTGATCTGGCTCTCCACGTTCCTCGTGCAAGTGCCCTTGCACGGGCGGCTCGCCGCCGAGGGGCACACTCCCGGCACCGTCATGCGGCTCGTGCGTGGCAACTGGATTCGCACGATCGCCTGGACGCTGCGGGCGATCCTCGCCGCCTGGATGCTGCGGGTGGCTCAGGCGGGATGAACGCGGGGCCGGCCTGCCCCGAACACGCGGAAGCAGAGGCCTAGGAGCGCCGGCACGAGCACGAGCGTGACGAGCGTGGAGACGAGCATGCCGCCGAGCAGCACGGCCCCCAGGCCGCGGTAGAGTTCGCTGCCCGCGCCCGGGAAGATCACGAGCGGCAGCAGTCCGAGCACGGTGGTGAGCGTGGTCATGAAAATCGGCCGCACCCGGCTGCGGACGGCCTCCAGGATCGCCTCAGTCGGCTCCGTGGCTCCCTCGCGGACGAGCTGCAAGGCCCGTTCCACGATCAGGATCGGGTTGTTCACCACCGTGCCGATCAGGATCACGAAGCCGAGCATCGTGAGCACATCGAGCGGCTGGAAGATGCCGAAGCGGGCCCCGAGCCAGTTGAGGAGCCAGAGCCCGAGCAGGCCCCCGACGCTCCCCAGGGGCACCGATGCGATCACGACCGCCGGGTAGATCCACGACTCGAACAGCGCCGCCATCAGCAGGTAGGTGATCACGCCGGCGATCACGAGGTTGAACCACAGCGACTTCCACGTGGTCACGAGCTTGTCGGTGGTGCCGCCGAGCGTGATTCGATAGCCGCCGGCGAGCGCCCCCGACTCCTCGAGGGGTTTCACGATCATCCGCTCGATCCGCTCCTGGGCCTCTTCCAGCGGCATCCGCGCGGCGGGCGACACCTGCACGGTGATCGCCCGCTCCCGCTCGCGGTGGAGAATCTGTTCCGGGCCGCTCGAGAACTCCCGGATCTCGGCGACCGACTCCAGCGGCACGAGTTGGCCGCCGGGCGTGACGACGGGAAGCATCCGGAGGTCCTGCGTCCTCTGCACGAACCGATCCTCTCCCTTGATCACGAGGTCGATCCGGTCGTTGTCGAGGAAGTAGTCGGTGGCGTATCCGCCGTCCACCAGGCAGTCGACGATGTAGCCGAGCTGCCGGGCGTCGAGCCGCATGTCGGCAGCCTGCTCGAGCCGCGGCACCAGCTGCACTTCGGGGCTCGAAAGGTCGAGCGACGGCTTGGGCAGGTTCTGGCTGCCGGGCGTGGCCTCCGGCAGCTTGCCCATCACCTGGACGCCGAGCTGCACGAGCTTCGCGAGATCGGGCCCGGTGATCTCAATGTCGACCGTGCGGCCGGAGCCGATGCCGTTCTCGAAGAGACTCGACTGCTTGGCGACCGCGAACGTGCCGGGCAGATCGGCCGCGATCCGGCGGATGAGCGGCACGAGCCGGGCGGCCTCGAGGGGCTCGAGCGACCGCAGCCCGACGAACACGCTCCGCCCGCGGGCCACGAAGAAGCAGTCGCCCAGGATCGGGGCGTCGAGGGCCTTCGCCTCGGGGGTGCCCGGGTCGACGTCCCAGTAGGGGATCAGCCGCTGTTCGACGAGGTCGCCCATCCGCAGCAGTTCGTCGATGTTGTAGCCGGGGGGCGGCAGGAGGATGCCGAACACGAGGTTGCGGTTGCCCTCGGGCAGGTATTCGACCTTCGGCATCAGGAACCAGGTGGCCACGGCGGCCGCCGCGACGATCACGAGCGACGCCACCGCCTCCCGCCAGCCGCTGGCGAGGAGGAATCGGTTGATGCCGGTCACCACGCCCATGAACGCCGCGCCGAAGCGGGTGGTGATGTCGCCGCGGGCCGCGGAGCCCGGCCCTGCGTTGGCGCCCGTCACGACGGCGGCTGCGGCCCGCGCGTGCCGGCTCTGGAGGAGCAGGGCGGCTGCGGCCGGCACCACGAGCCCCGACACCGCGATCGAAAGGCCCACCGCCGCGGCGATCGCCAACGCGATGTCGCCGAACAGTTGCCCCACCTCCCCCTCCACGAACAGCACCGGCAGGAACACGGCGACGTTCGTCAGTGTGCTCGCCAGGATCGCGCCCCACACCTCCTGCGTGCCCTTGACGGCTGCGTCCGTCGGCTCCTCGCCCGCGGACCAGTGCACGAAGATGTTCTCGAGCACCACCACGGAGTTGTCGATCAGCATGCCGACCGCGAAGGCGATGCCGGCGAGACTGATCACGTTGAGCGTGCGGTCGAAGGCGGCCAGGGCGAGGAACGTGCCCATCACGCTCACCGGGATCGACATCGCGACGATCAGCGTGGAGCGGACGTTTCGCAGGAAGATGAGCAGCGTGCCCAGCGTGAGCAGCCCGCCCACGAGGATGTTGTCGTTGACGAGGCCGATGGCGGAGTCGATGTAGGTGGTCTCGTCGTAGACGAGCGTGAGCGAGAGCCCCTTCGGGGCGAGCTGCGTGTCGAGCCCGGCCGTCACCTCGCGGAGCCGCCGCATCACGTCCAGCACGTTGGCGTCCGACTCGCGGGTCACGCGGATGGCGATGTTGCGGGCCCCGAACCGGCGGACGATGCCGTCGGGCTTCTTGCTGCCGAGGCGGACCTTGGCCACGTCGCGGACGTACACCGGCTTGCCGTCGCGGCGGGTGATGATCACCCCCTCGACCTGCTCCGGCGCGCGAAACTGGCCGAGCGTGCGGATCACGTAGCGGCGTTTTCCCTCCCACAGGTCGCCCCCCGAGGTGTCCTGGTTCTGGTTAACCAGTGCCAGCCGCAGGTCGTCGATCGTGAGGTTGCGGGCGGCGAGCAGCTGCGGGTCCACGATCACCTGGAGCTCGTCCTCGCGGCCGCCGACGAGGTCGGCGCTCGACACGCCATCGACCCGCTCCAGCCGGCTCTCGATGTCGTCCTCCGCCATGCGGCGGACCGCCTCGACGTCGATGTCGGGGGGCGCGAGGCCGGCGATCTCCGGGTGGTCCGCGGCCAGCCGCCGCAGGCGGAACAGCGCGAGGTCGGGCGTCCGGGCCGAGAGCACTCGCTCGAGGCCGGCCGCCAGTGCCGGATGGTCCCGCTTCGCCTTTTCCACCAGGGTGGGGTCGGGGGCGGCCTGGCCGAGGATGAACCAGGCCACGGGGCGGTCGTTGGCGCTCGACGTCCTGAT
>CAXNJC010000159.1:0-4642 GCA_964202525.1 Pirellulales bacterium | reverse complement strand
GGCGCGGGGGGCGAGAAGGACCAGGCCACCGGCACGAGCGGCCGCGTGCTGCCGGAGGAGTTTCGCGCCGGCCTCGATGCCTACTTCAACAAGTTCGAGAAGGAGCGTCGCTGATGGTGCCGCGCACGAGCCTCGGCCTCGCGCTGATCGCGGTGGCGGCGACCGCCGTCGCCCAGGGCCCCGTGGTCCGCTACGGCGATCCGGTGCCGCGGGATGTCCGCGAGATGTACGACGCGGGTCTGCGGTATCTGATCAAGACGCAGGACGAGAGCGGGGCGTGGAAGGACGGCCAGGCCGGCCCCGGCGTCACCGGCATGGCCGTGATGGCGCTCCTGGCGTCGGGTGAGGATCCCAATCACGGGCCCTACCGAGGGCCGATCCGCAAGGCACTGCGAAGCATGATCGTGTCGCAGAACGCCGAGACGGGCTTCCTCGGGTCGGGCCAGGGGCACGACAGCATGTACCAGCACGGCTTCGGGATGCTCGCGCTCTCGGAGGCCTACGGCACCGTCGACGACCGCACGCTCTGGACCGAGGTCTCGGCCGGTGGTCAGAAGGGGCGGCCCATCGGCCAGGCCCTGGAGCTCTCGGTGCGGTGCGCCGTGACGAGCGCCCAGAACAACCCGCACGGGGCGTGGCGGTATTCCCCTGACGCCAAGGACGCCGACACCTCGGTGAGCGGCGCGGTGTTGATGGGCCTGCTCGGGGCCCGGAACGCCGGCATCGAGGTACCCGACGAGACGATCGACAAGGCGATCAAGTACTACGCCTCGATGACGGGCCCGAACGGTCAGCTCGGGTATTCCGGCGGCCCCGGCGGCGGCAGCGACGCCGTGACCAGCATCGGCGTGCTCGTCTATGCGATCGCCCGGCACAAGGCCCTGCCGCAGTACGCCAAGGCCGCGAACTACCTCAAGGGGCGGTCGCTCGGCAACGACCCGGGCGGGGAAGGCTATCCCACCTACACCCGCTACTACCGGGCCCAGGCCCTCTTCCAGGCCGACGTCGCCGCGTGGGAGAAGTGGAATGCCGGGCTCGTGAAGGAGATGAAGGCGATGCAGGCCAAGGACGGCAGCTTCGCCGGATTCACCGGCCGCGGCGGCGGCTTCGGCGGCACGGTCGACACGTCGCTGGCGCTGCTTTCGCTCGCGGTCAACTACAAGTTCCTTCCGGTGTACGAACGATGACTCGCCCGACTCGACCTCCCGTGGTCACCACGTTCGCCGCGGCCTGCCTCGGGCTCGCGGCCTGCGCGCCCGGACGCGCCGAGGACCTCGTCGAGGGCGGGGTCGAGGGCGGGGTCGTGGTCGCGCCGGCCGAGATGCTCGAGCAGGCCGAAGCCGAGGGTGAGTTTGCGTTCGAGGAGGCCCTCGAGGCACCGCCGCAGGCCGCGGTGCCGGCACCCGCGGGTGGGTTTCTGGGGCTCGGCCTGAGGGCCATGTTCAATGCGCTCGCGCCGCTGCCCCAGCCGGCCGAGCCGATCCCGGTGGACGAGGCGGCCGACGGCGAGATGCCCAAGGATCCTCGGGCGGCGCAGCGGTGGCAGCAGCGGAAGCAGATCCGCCAGCAGGCTGTCCACATGGAGCAGCTCTTCCAGCCGCTCCTCCGCACGGAGCTCGAGATGATCCGCCAGGCCTGCCCCGACCTCTCGCCCGCCGCCCGCCGGGAGGTGCTCGCCGCCGGCAAGGCAGCCGTCACCAAGACCGCCCTCGACATGGCCACGCGGCAGATGCTCGGCGGTCAGCCGCGGCGGGTGTTCGACGCGCGGAGGTCGATCCAGACGCCGATCGCCCGGGTGCTCGAACCCCACGCCACGCAGGACGAGTTCGCCGCCTACACGCGGGAGCAGCAGGCCCGAATGGAGCGTCGCGCCGCCGCCGCACGGGTCGCGATCCTCGCCAAGCTCGATCGGCGGCTCGAGCTTTCGGCGACGCAGCGGCAGGCGATCGAGGATGAACTCGTCCGCCGCTGGGACGACGCGTGGCTCCGGGAGCTCGACGACAACGGGATGGTGATCAACAACGAACGGCTGGCGCCCGACTACGCCAACGCCTGCATCGAGCCCCACCTCGACGAGCAGCAGAAGGAGGCGTGGCAGCGGTGGCGGCGGGCGGCGGGCGTCGGCGTCGTGGGGATGCACGTGGGCTGGAACCTCGATGGGCAGGGCCTGCACCAGGAGGACGACTGGTGGACGCGTTGAACGTTGACCGCCGGCCGCGGCGGCTCGGGGCGCTCGGGCTGGCGGCGATCGCGCTGGCGGCTGTCGCGGCCGCACGGGCAGCGGCCGAAGACGACCGCGTGGTGGAGGAGCCCAGCGTCGCGCAGGCCCAGGCCGACCAACAGCACCTCATCGACCTCGGTGCCAACTTCGACGCCAACCTGTTCGAGCAGCAGGGTAACGGCTGGGTGCTCCGCGGCGGCAATGGGATCCAGGTCATGGGGCGGGTGCGGATGATCGTCAACGGCCGGGTGGTGCTCGGTGGCGGCAACGCCGCCGGCGCCGACGACCGGCCGCCCGAGTCTCCCACCCACGCGCGGGCCAGGGCCGTGGCCGCGCAGCGGCTGGAGCGGATCGACGCCGCCTGTGAGCTGACCGACCGCCAGCAGCTACAGCTCCGGCTGGCGGTCGAGTCCGACATTCGCAGGTTCGCCGCCGCGATCGACGCCATGCGAGCGAAGTACGCCGGCGTGCAGGTGAATCTCAACGATCAGGAAGGCCAGAAGAAGTGGCACCAGTTTCAGCAGGACGTGGAGCAGTGCCGGCGGCTGCTGCGGGGCCTGTTCGAGGGCGACTCCCTCTTCGCCCGTTCGCTCCCGACCACGCTCGACGCGGCGCAGCTGGCCGACATCGAGACGGAGACGAGGGAGCGGCGGGCATTTCGCTGGCGGGCGATGGTGTCGGCGACGCTCGTACGGCTCGACGACATGCTCGGCCTCACGCAGGCCCAGCACGACGTGGTCGAGCGGGCGCTCCTCGCTCGCCCCCCCGCGCTGCGGGTCGATGCGCTCGCTCCCGAGCAGGACAACAACCACCTCCACCAGAACCTGGTCTATCTCGTACTCTCGGGGAGCGACCCCGAGCCGCTGCGGGCCGCGGTCAGCGAGCGGCAGTGGCGATCGCTGGCGCTGCTCATGAACCAGGGGAAGTCGATGCGATCGTGGATCGAGCAGCAAGGCATCCTCGACGCGTCGCCTCCCGATGCGGCCGCGCCGAAGCGGCGGAGCGGCCGCTTGGCCAGGCCCCCGGTCAGGCCGGAGTGAACGATGGTCGGCGGCTGGTGGTTCACGGTGGCGGGTCTCCTGGCGCTGGGCCAGGTCGGTAACGCGGAGCCCGTCGCGGTGCCCCTGCCGCTCGGCGGCGAAGTGATCGGGATCGTGGCCGAGGAGCCGGCGGCGGAAGCGGCCGGGATCGTCCGCGTGCAGACGCCCGTGTTCGCGGAGCCGCTCGAACTGCCGGCAAGCGGACCTGACCGCTCGGCGGAGACGGACGCGGATGGCGAGGCACTGCCCCCGGACCTCGTCGGGCTGCCAGGCCGCGTGGGCCTGCTGACGGCCGAGGGAGTGCGGATCGTCGGCTGCCTGGCCGACTGCGGCGATGGCCGAATCGGCTGGCAGGGCCTCGGCTGTCCGCGAGCGATTCCCTTCGCTGCCGGTGCCGCGGCCCGGATCGACTATCGTGGGCTCGACGCCGTCGGCGGGCCGGGCGTGGTGCTGGCCCGTCGCGGCGCCGCCGAGGGCTGGCAGGTGGTCGACGTGCTGGCCGGCGGCCCTGCGGCCCGCGACGGCCGCCTCCGTGTCGGGGACCGGGTGGAGACATGCGCGGACGGGGCAGGTGGCCGGCCGGTGACGCTGCGGAGCGTGCGGGCCGAATCGCTGAAGCTCCTCCTCGTCGGCCCCGTCGGGTCGGTGCTGAGGCTGGGCGTGATCCGCGACGATGGCGACCATGAGATCACGCTCGTCCGCGATTCGTCCGGGCTCGACGACCTCGCCGGTGCGGCCCGCAGGGACGTGCTCAATCGCGCGTCGGCCGTGCGGCAGTCGCTCTCCGGGGTGATCTCCGGTGGACCGGCCACGGCGCATCTCCGCTCCGGCGAGTCGTTCACCTGTAGCGTGATCGGTGGTGACGCGACGGCGCTGCGGCTGCGGCTCGGCGCGGACCGCGAGGTGGAGATCCCGGCGGAGAGCCTGCGGGCGCTCGAACTCTCCGCGGCGGGCGTGCGGCCGATCCTCAAGCAGAAGCTCGCGCGGCTCCTGACCGTGCCGCGGGCCCAGCAGGACTCGCCGCCGACGCACGTCGTGCGGCTTGCATGGGGCGATTATCTCCGCGGTCGGCTCGTGGGTATCGATGCCGGTACGGTGCGATTCGACGTACTCGGCGATGTGAAGGATCTGCCGCGGCGCGACGTCGCCCGCATCATCCGGCTCGCGCCGGCCGACGACGCGGTACCCAGCCTGGCCGACGACCTGGCGGCCCGCGGCGGACTGCCGCTGGTGGTCGTGGGGGGCGACGGGCGAAGGCTGGCCGTGGCCGCAACGGGCCTGTCGGGCGGAGAGGTCGTCGGCATGAGCCCGACGCTCGGTCCCACGAGCGTGTCGCTCGCCGCCGCCGCGACGGTGCTGGTCGGCGAGGCGATCGACGAGG
>CAXNJC010000158.1:0-4657 GCA_964202525.1 Pirellulales bacterium | reverse complement strand
GAGCGGCGTCCGGGGCGGGCCTCGGGGTGGTGCACGCCACCCTGCACGAACCGCTGCGGTCTGCCATCGGCAGGCTGACGCCCGACCTCATCGAGTCCGCCGGCCGGCGGCTGGCGACGCTCCTCGCGGCGCTTCTCGGCAGGCGGCCCAAGATCGCCGTGGCGGCGCTCAATCCGCACGGCGGTGAGGGGGGGCTGTTCGGCGACGAGGAGCCGCGGATCGTCGCGCCCGCGGTGGCCCGGCTGGCCGCGGCCGGTATCGACGTCGCGGGCCCGCTTCCCGCAGACACGCTCTTCCTCCGTGCCAGCCGCGGCGAGTTCGACGGCGTGGTCGCCCTGTATCACGACCAGGGCCACATCCCCGTGAAGTTGCTGGGCATGCACCGCGCCGTCAACATCACGCTCGGCCTGCCGCTCGTGCGGACGAGCGTGGCCCACGGCACTGCCTTCGACATCGTCGGCCGGGGCCTGGCCGATCCCGCCAGCATGCTCGCTGCGATCGATGCCGCCGTGTCGCTGGTGGAGGCCGGCGGCCGCCGCGGCCTCAGCGCATCAGCCCCAGCCCCTGGACCTGCATGTCGGTGATGTCGATCAGCCCCTCCGTCGCCGGCTGATAGAAAAAGGCCGTCGCATCGACGCTGCCGCCGACCTCGATGTCGTGCAGGTCGAGGACGGCGATCGGCTCTGGCGGCATGTCGTCCACCGGCCGCACGCCCGGCACCGCCAGCCACTCCACGCGGCGCAGCAGCAGGTCGCCCCGGCCGATCCACAGCCGAGCCTCCCAAGGAACGCCGTCGGGCAGCTCGGCCGGGCTGATGCCGTTCGGGCCGGTGATCCGCTCCTTCATGTCGGGCAGGATGAGCGCGAGGTTTTCGGGAGGCCACTTCCCTTCGACGATCCAGACCGGCTGGCCGTCGAGCTCGCCGGGGGTCGCCCTGGTGAACCGCATCCAGTGCCGCAGCAGCCGCAGCGACCGTTGCAGGCCCCCCAGGTAGGCCGCTCCGTCGGCCGCGTCCGGCGCTCCGAGCTCCGCGAGCCGGGCGCGGATCCGACGAACGTCGATCCGTTCGAGCCGCTCCGGCTCTTCGCCGTAGTCGCGGTGCAGCCAGCAGAACAGGCCGTCGCACACCTCCGTCACTTCAAACGCTTCGGTGTCGCACGTGAGGGTGGAGTCGTAGCGGAACCGCTGCTCCTCGCCGCGGCCGGCCTGGACGTAGCGGCCCGTGCCCACGAGCACGCGGTCGCCGATCCGCACCTTCTGGCGAAACTTCAGCGAGATCGACTCCGCTCCCGAGATCGTCGCCAACGCGCTCGACACGATCCGCTCCGCCTGGGCGGTGACGTCTTCCGCACCGGCCGGCACCGGCGTGGCGGCCCCAGGGGCCTGCGTCCGGCTGTAGACGCTCGCCGGCGGCGGGTCGGCGGCTCCCGCCCAGGTCGCCGCGAGGGTCCAGAATGCCAGCGCCGCCGCCGGTCGGCCGCGAAAACCGGGCAGGTTGGCGGAGACGCGGGTCGTCACGGTCGGGCCGACTTTGAGGATTTTGCCAAAGAAACCGCCGGCGGAACGTCGAAACAACCAGTGTGGATCGACCCGTTCGGGCCGTTCCCCGGCTCCGTCGCTGCTCGCGAGTGTACGGAAACGGCGTCTTTCGGCCCATGCCGGAACCGCCGGTCGGGGCGTCGCGAACGACGCTTCAGGTTCGGATCTCTCGGAGGTGCTGATATGCGGAACCGACGTCTGCAAGGCCTCGTCGGCATGTCGCTGGCGGCCAGCGTCACGGGCTGCACGCTGCCTGCTAACTCGCCCTTTACCGGGCTGGCCCAGATCCGGCCTGTCGCAACCCCGCACACCAACGTCCTGCCGCCGGCAGCGATGCTCCAGCATCCCGGCCCCGGTGTCGAGGGACCAGGTCCCGGGATCATCACGCCCGCCTCCTACGAGGCGGCGCTCGAGTCGGCGGG
The DNA here is from genome assembly GCA_964202525.1 of Pirellulales bacterium. Lineage (GTDB taxonomy): Bacteria > Planctomycetota > Planctomycetia > Pirellulales > UBA1268 > QWPN01. The sequence goes on along the minus strand of CAXNJC010000158.1, from coordinate 2,696 downwards.
GGCCGGCATGGGCGGGGGCATGGGCATGGGTATGGGCGGGGGCGGTGCAGATGGCGGCGTGTACGGCATGGCGCCCACCTCGCAGATCGGATTCTTCGGTCCCGACAGCATGCAGATCCGCTGGGATGTCTCGATGGCGGGCGGCTTCGACTCGGAGCCACTCGTCACGCCCGGCCGCTACGACTTTCCCCAAGGGGCGATCTATCGCCTCAAGATCACCGACATCCACGGGCACGAGGGCGTCGAGCTCTATCCGTCGCTCGAAGTGGCGCCGGTGACGCCGCGGACCGCCGCGTACCTCGCGCATAACGCGGTGCCGTTCCAGCTCACCGACGAGGACCTCGACCAGGTGAAGGGCGGCAACTTCGTGACCAAGGTGGTCTACCTTCCTGACGCCGAGTATCAGGAGTTGGCCGTAGCGGGAGTCGAGACGCTCGTGAGCACGCGGCTCGACCCGGGCTGCGATCCGGTCGTCGAGGCGGACCGTCGCGGCTCGATCCTGGCGATCATCCGCATCGGCAACAAGGATCTCGAGTCGGCCGGCTCCGGAAGCATCGCCGCCGCCGGCGGGATCGCCGGAGGAGGCGGCGCCGGCACGGCCACGCCGGCCGGGCTCGCCGCACCGCTGGGCATGCCCTGCGGCGGCGATCCGTCGCAGCTGCCGCCCGCCTTCGTCGCCGGCATGACCGCACCGCAGTACGGCATGCCCTACGTGGGCACGCCGATCGGCCTGCCTGGCCCGGCACACATTCCGCTCGGCATCCCGGCCGGGCTCCAGCGGCACTCCATCACCAACCACACCAAGATGCACATTCCGCCCCCGTCGCGTCAGGTCGCCCTGCACGTCCAGGAGTACCCAGGCCTGAGCTATCCCAAGCCCGCCAAGCACGCCTACGTGCTCGAGCGGCACGACGTGCCCCACGTCCACCTCAAGCAGCCGCACGAAGACCGGACCCGCTGGGTCAACAACGGCGGGGCGGATCCCGACGCGCTCGAGGCGGGGGCCCGGATGCTCCACGGCCATGGCGGACTCGGCGACGCCCCCTGCCCGCCGGAGCCGCTCGAGTGACCGGCTCGTATCGGCAATCGCGCCCCCGCACCTGCTTCGGCCCGAAGGCCGAGCCCTGAATCGAGCTCACGAGGCACACGACGACCATGACCGCCGCCCGCCGTCGATCGACGTTCGCGCCGCGGTCCACCGCCCACGCCAGGAGACCCATCGAGATCATCCGGACAGGGACCGTGCTGCTGCCCGCCTTCGGGCTGCTGGCGTCCGCCGTACTCGTCACCGCAGCGTCGTGGGGCTTCGCCCCCGAGGTTGTCGCGGCGAGTCCGGCGGGACCATACGCCAGCATCTCAGCACCGGGAGCGATTGGCGGCCCGGGGCGGCTGCAGCCCGGTCCTTGTCCGGATGCTCGATTGCCCGCGAGCATCCAGCCGGTCGAGATCCGCGGGCCAGCGGGCACCCTCCTGGCCATCGAGACCGCGGAAGGCTGGTCCCCGCTCCGTCCGGGACCGCTGCGGATGGGCCTGGTGGTGGGCCGCCCGTATCGGCTGCGGGTCGGCGGCATCCCGGGCCGCGAGGGCGAGGAGCTCTTTCCATCGGTCCGCGTGCTTGCCCGGCTGGCGACGCCCGCGGGCATGGACTGGCGGTTCCCCGTCGAGATCGTGATCGACCAGGATGATCTCGCGACCGCGTCGACCGGCGCTCATGTGCGCCGCGTCGTCTACGCCTCGTGTGAGGCCGACCACACCGATCCGGTGCCTGCGGGCTGGTTCGACGTCAAGCCTGGCCACGACGCGCTGGCCGTGGCCAGCACGCTCGGCGACCCGGTGGCGGAAATGGTGCTCGGCGACCGCGTGCCCCCGGGGATCCTGCCATGACGCCGGCCCCCGCGCCGCGCCGCCGCTGGCTGCGCATCGCCGCGATCACCGTCACCGCCCTGGTGCTGGCGTCGTGCCGCGGCCTCCCCCCGGCGGCCGTGCTCGGCACCGCCGCCGTGTCGCATGCCATCCCCGACGTCGATCCCGCCGGCCCTGCCGTGGCGGCCGCCCCGGAGACGCGCGAGATCGCGTCGGTCGCAGCCTCCGCCGCCGTCGAGCCGGAGCCCTCGGCCCGGGATGCCGACGTCTGGGAATCCGAGGTTCGCCCCGCCGCTCCGTCGATCGATGACGGGAGCCGCGTGGTCCGCACGGGCCTCGAGGCCCCCTCCCCTCCCCTGCCCCGGATCCACGACCCTTCCGTGATTCCGGCGGGATGCCGCGGCGGGGCTTGCGGCCCGATGGCGCCGGCCGCCGGCCCGTGCGGCGACGCCGGCTGCGGACCGATGGCGTGCGGCCCGTGCGTGGCGTTCGAGGGGCTGCCGCCGATTGTGAGGCCCTGCCTCGTGTGCGATGGTGGCGACCACGGTGCGCCGGCGGCCCCGGTGGGAGAGGCGGGCCTCACGCACCTCACCGCGGGCGACACCGTGGCCCGCTTTCGGCCCGACGACCACATGCCCGACGCCACCGACGTGCGGGTCGTCGCCTCGAACTGTGCGTGCGTCTTCGCGCCGCGGTTCGCGTCGGTCCGCGAGGTCACGCGGCCCGCGCAGGACGCGCAGCCGGAGGGCCCCCGCGGACTGTCGCTGCCCACCGGCCCCGAACTGCAGTCGCGGCGCGAGCCGGTGTGCGGCAAGGTGCAGACGACGGCGCTG
>CAXNJC010000157.1:0-4687 GCA_964202525.1 Pirellulales bacterium | reverse complement strand
CACCGCGACGGCTGCGGTCAGTGCCGCGCTGCCGGAGCCATGTCGTCCGGGAAGCCGGTCGGAGTGGCACATGCGGTGGATCCGGAAGAAGGTGGCGGTTGCGGCCGGGTCTCGTGGCCGGGCCGAAAGGCGGGGGAAAGTAGGTCGCTGCCGCGCCGGGGGTCAAGTGGGGTTTGGGCAGGGCGGGCGGCGATTTCGGCTGCCGTCCGCGGTTGCCCGGGCCGAATCACCTTGCTACGGTTCGCCCCTCCCGCGGCACCGCTGCCGCGGTCGAATCCGTCCACGACTCATCGGAGCCTTCATCGTGACCACCGCCGCCCCTCACGGCCTGGGTATCCACGTCCGCTGGATGATTCGGCGCGACATGTCCGAAGTGCTCGGCATCGAGCAGGAGGCCTTCGAGTTTCCCTGGTCCGAGGAGGACTTCACCCGTTGCCTCCGCCAGCGGAACTGCATCGGAATGGTCGCGGAGATCGCCGACTCGGTGGTCGCGTTCATGATCTACGAACTGCACCGTTCCCGGCTGCACATGCTGAACTTCGCGGTCACGCGGTCGCATCGCCGCCTGGGCATCGGCACGCACATGCTGGACAAGCTGATCGGCAAGCTGACGCCCGACCGTCGTGGCCGCATCGTGCTGGAGGTACGGGAGACCAACCTCCCGGCGCAGCTCTTCTTCCGGTCGCTCGGCTTCCGGGCCACGAGCGTGCTCAAGGACTTCTACCGCGACTCCACCGAGGATGCCTACCTCATGCAGTACGTCCTCGAGTCGGCGACGGAAAGCATGCCCCGGCGTCTGGCGGGCTGACGGCGGCGGTCGCGAGCCGGCGGAGCAGGAGCACGCGGGCCTGGAGTTCGGCGGCCACGTCGGCCGCGGTCGCTCCGCACGCGAACACCGTGACGAGCGGGCCGTGCGGCACGAGCGGCTCGTCCGCCGCGGGCACGTCGGCCACGGCGGGCAGCCCGTCGGCAGCCGTCCACGTCGTGGCGGCGGCGAGCAGCCGCGCGATCGCGTCGGGGCGGGGCGACCCCGGCGTGAACACGATCGCCTTCCCCCAGATTCGCGTGGCGATGCCGGGAGGCGATGGGTCGTGGGCGGTCGTCGTGGCACCGAGGTGGGCGGCGGCGAGCGACCAGCCCGTGGCACGCTCGACCAGTTCCAGAGATGCGGTCGGCCGCGGGTTCACCTCCACGACGTGCGCGGTGTCGTCCGCGGTCACGATCATGTCGCAGCCGAACGCGCCCGCCAGGCCGAACGACCGCACGAGCGCGGCACCGAGGGCTTCGAGCATCCGCCGCGGGCGGGCCTCGAGGGTCGAGAGTGGCGCGTCGATCGACCCGCAGTAGGCGAACCGGCCGCTGCCGCACCAATCGCCGCCGCGCAGCGGCCGGCTCGCGCCGACCAGCACGGCCCCGCTGCGGCACGCCACCCAGGCGGCCGACCACGGCCGGCCCACGATGAACCGCTGCCAGAGGGTGTCGCGACGGTGGGCTTCGGCGTCGGGCCCGCGCCAGGGCCGGATGCCGCGGCCGCCCGCCGAGGCTCGCGGCTTGGCCAGGAAGGTGCCGTCGGTCGGCAGGCCCGCCGGCGAGGCGTGCGTGTCGGGAAAGGCGAAGCCCGCGGCCCGCACCACGGGGGCCAGCCGCGCAGGATCGCGCACGCCGCGGATCGCGGCGGCGCTGCACCCGGCCAGGGGCCGGTCGCGGGCGAGGGCCTCGATCACCGCCGGATGGTTCTCGAGCGCGCCGGTCCAGACCACCGGCGCCATCGGAAAGTCTGCAACCGCCGCGGGTACCTCGTCGGGATACCGCTGCACGCGCCGCGCCTGCGCGGCGACGGCCCGGAGATCGGTGTCGCCGAAAATGTCGGCGGCGTGCACGAGCCAGCCCGCGCGCGCCGCCGACTCCGCGAACGCGCGAGCGGTCGCGCCAACGACGATGCAGCGAGACGCGATGCCGCGGTCGGCCGGCGTTTCGGCCATGGCCTCCGGCCCGTCGGCCGCTCCTTGTCGGACCCTGCCCCCATGGTATCCTGTCCGCCCGTTTCCGGGTGTGTTCGGTCCGCATTCTTCTGGGAGTGGCCTCATGTCGATGTTCGTAGGTGAAGCGCTGTGCGGTGAGGGCAACGAGATTGCCCACATCGATCTCCTGATCGGCAGCAAGGACGGACCGGTGGGGGTGGCGTTTGCCAACGCCCTGGCGAGGCAGAGCGAGGGCCACTCCAACCTGCTCGCCGTGCTCACACCCAACCTCGCCGTGAAGCCGTCGACGGTCATGATCACGAAGGTCACGATCAAGGGCGCCAAGCAGGCCGTGCAGATGTTCGGTCCCGCGCAGGCGGCCGTAGCCAAGGCCGTGGCCGACAGCGTGGCCGCGGGCGTGATCCCCAAGAGCGACGCCGAGAAACTGGTGATCGTATGCGGCGTGTTCATCCACTGGCTCGCGGCCGACGACAAGAAGATCTACGACTACAACTACCAGGCGACCATGGACGCGATCGCCAGCGCGATGACAGGCAAGCCCACCGCCGACGAGATGATCGCCGGCAAGGACAAGGCCGCGCATCCGTTTCGCGGCTTCTGACGATCGTGGCTGCCGGGCCATTCAGGGTCTCGACAGCCTTGGCAGGCGAGGGGCGAGCCGAGCGTGCCCTCGCCTGCCGGTGGCCGCACCACCGGGCGGCCGGTGTGCTGCCGCGGCGATGACGGGAAGGCATCGACCATGCCGAAGAAGGTGCTCATCCAACTCGACTGCGATCCGCAGCCGAGCACATTCGACGCCATCGTCGCCATCGACGCCGGCGCCGACGTGCTGCTGCGGCATGGCGGCGTGACGCCCGAGAACGTGGTGCCGCTCGTCCATGGCGGGATGTTCACGAGGGGCGGGGCCGACCTCGCCTCGACGGCGATCTTCATCGGTGGCTCCGACGTCGGTGCCGCCGACGCCGTGGCCGAACGTGTCCGGGCGGCATTCTTCGGCCCCGTTCGCCTCGGTGTGCTCGTCGATCCGGCCGGAGCCAACACGACCGCCAGCGCGGCCGTGATCGCTGCGGGCCGTCACGTGGCCCTCGCGCGGGCCACGGGGGCCGCCTGCCGCGCGGTCGTGCTCGGTGGCACCGGGCCGGTGGGGCAGCGGGTGGCGCGGTTGCTTGCCGGCAAGGGCTGCCACGTGACCATCGTGTCGCGGTCCCGCGCGCGGGCCGAGGGCGTCGTCGAGCGGCTCGTGGCGGCGGGGATCGCCCCGGCGTCGCGGCTCGAGGCGGTGGAGCAGCATGGGCCGGCGGTCGCACCGGGATCGGCCCTGGCGGCGGCGCTCGTCGAGGCGGAGGTGATCGTGGCGGCCGGCGCCGCAGGGACGACGCTCCTCGATGCGCGGGGGCGGGCCGCCGCCTCCGCCGCCCGGGTACTCGTCGACCTCAATGCCGTGCCTCCGGCGGGGATCGACGGGATTGTGGGGCCCGACAAGGCGCGGCCCGATGGCGCCGCCGTGGTCTACGGGGCGCTTGGCGTGGGTGGCACGAAGATGAAGATTCATCGGGCTGCGATCGCTCGAGTGTTCGAGTCCACCGCCGCGTTTCTCGACGCTCCGGACCTGCTCGCGATCGGCGAGACGCTCGAGGCGGGCGGCTGAGGATCGGTCAGCGACCCGGCCGGGAGCCGAAGGCCACGGTCAGCGCGATCAGCAGGGCCCCGCCGACCAGCAGCAGGAGCAGGTTGCGGCGGGCTCGGCGGCTGCGACGCTCCTCGTCGCTCAGCCGGCGAAGTTCGACCGCCCGGTCGCCCGCGGCGATGGTTCGCACCGGTTCGCGAAAGACGAGCGACGAATCGGGAGTGGAGGCCCGCGGTGGCGTCGCTGCGTCGCGGCCGGCCAGCCCCTCGCTGGCGGCCGCCGGCGCAGACGCCGCCGCGGGGACGACGAGCGCGCTCGAGCAGAGCGGGCAGCAGCCCGTGCGACCGGCACTGCCGACGAGCGCCGCGATCCGGCCCTGGCATGTGGGGCAGGCGATCACGAAGCGGGCGTCCGAGTTCATGGTGAGGCCGCGGAGGAGTCGGGGCCGGAACGCGGGCTGCGATTCCGTCGCCCGCTCAAGTGTCGAGCCGCGGCGCGGTCGATCAAGCGGGGTAGGAAGCGGGCTGCGAGGGCGTAGCCGCGGGCCTGCCATCCCGGGACGATCTCCGCCCGGCGGCGCTCGATCGCGACGGCGATCGCCCGGGCCGCCGTCTCGGCCGGCATCCGCCGGCCCCGCGACCACGGCGGCCGCTCGCCCACGAGCAGGGCGTCCCAGAACTCCGACTGCGTGGGGCCGAGGTCGACCAGCAGCACACCGATGCCGTCTGGCGTTAGTTCCGACCGCAGCGTGCCGGCGAGCGAGCGGAGGGCCGCCTTCGCCGCGCAGTACTCGCCATGGAGGGGCAGGGGATGGAGACCCAGGATCGAGCCGATGAACACGATCACGGGATCGTCGCCGCGCGACACCACCGGCAGCGCGGCGCGGACGAGCTCGGCCGGGGCGGTGAAGTCGAGGTCCAGCACCTGCGCGAACGTGTCCGGGGTGAGGTCGCGAAAGCGGCCGATCGCCCCGCCCCCCGCCGCCGCGACCACGCCGTCGATGCCGCCGAAGGCCGCGGCGGCCGCCGCCACGAGCCGCGGCCGGAAGTCGGGATCGCAGATGTCGCCGGCGAGTACC
>CAXNJC010000156.1:0-4708 GCA_964202525.1 Pirellulales bacterium | reverse complement strand
TCGCCGCCGCGAACAGGCGGCCGAGGGTCGTCGCCGCCTCGTCGTCCGCGGTGGCCGCCGGCGTGGTGACGGGCACGACCGTGGCCTCGCCGGCGGGCACGAGGTCTGTCACCGCGGGATCATCGGCGACGACGGCCACGTGTCCCGCGGGCAGTTCGGCCAGCCACGACAGGATCTCGGTGACGGTGTCGCGCGGGTTGTCCGACGTGGCGACGAGCCCGTCGAACACCACACCCCGGGCCGCGAGCCGGGTCGCCGCCGGCATCGCCACCCAGGTCGCCCCATAGGCGGGCAGGATCCAGGCAGGCAGCCGGTCGACGGTCACGACGAGGAGCGGGTCAGGCATGGGGTGGCTGGTGCGGGCTCGGCCCGAACGTGGGTTTGCGTCGCTGGGGCGTGGTCGGCAATGCTGACGCACCCACGCGGGGATCCACCGGCTCCGATCGTACCAGCGGCACCCCATGGCCACGACCTCGCCCACCTACCGCACGCATCCCTCCGCCACGGGCGGCATGCCGCCCGGCATTCCGTTCATCGTGGGCAACGAAGCAGCCGAGCGGTTTTCGTTCTACGGCATGAAGTCGATCCTCGTGGTCTTCATGACGCAGCACCTGCTGTCGAGTGCGGGCCGCCCCGACTTCATGACCGAGACCGAGTCGCGGGAGTGGATGCACCTGTTCGTGGCGAGTGCCTACTTCTTCCCGGTGATCGGCGGGGTCATCGCCGACGCCTTCCTCGGCAAGTACCTGACGATCCTGCTGCTCTCGCTCGTCTACTGCGCCGGCCACCTCTGCCTGGCGCTGATGGACATGCCGCAGCCGCTGCTGGCGGCCACGATGGAACCCAGGGGCTGGCTGCTCGCCGGCCTGGCGCTGATCGCGATCGGCGCCGGCGGCATCAAGCCCTGTGTGTCGGCGCACGTCGGCGACCAGTTCGGGCAGTCCAACCGCCACCTCCTGGAACGCGTCTTCGGCTGGTTCTACTTCGCGATCAACTTCGGGTCATTCTTCTCGACCCTGCTCACGCCGTGGCTCCTGGAGCACCATGGCGCCGGCTGGGCCTTCGGCGTGCCCGGCATCCTGATGGCGGTGGCCACGCTGGTCTTCTGGCTCGGCCGGCATCGCTTCGTCCACGTGCCGCCCCGGGGTCCCGTCTACTTCGCGGAAACGTTCGGCCCCGAGGGGCTCGCCGCGATCGCCAAGCTCGTGCCGCTGTACCTGCTCGTGGCGGTGTTCTGGTCGCTCTACGACCAGACCGGCAGCGCGTGGGTGCAGCAGGCCGAACGGATGCACCGGAGGTTCCTGGGCTACGACTGGCTACCCAGCCAGATCCAGGCGATCAACCCGCTGCTCGTGCTGCTTTTCATCCCGCTGTTCGGCTTCGTGATCTACCCGGCCGTCGGTCGGCTGGTGAACTTCACGCCCTTGCGTCGGATCCTGGTGGGCTTCGGGCTGGCCGTCGCCGCCTTCGCGATCTCGGCCCGGGCCCAAGGCCTGATCGACGCCGAGTCGGCGCGACTGGCCGCGGGCGGGCTCGGCCCGGAGGCGGCCCGCTGGCCGTCGGTGGTCTGGCAGCTGGTCGCCTACGTGGTGATCACGGCGGCCGAAATCCTCGTCTCCATCACCTGCCTGGAGTTCAGCTACACCCAGGCGCCCCCGCAGATGAAGTCGTTCGTGATGAGCCTCTATCTGCTGAGCGTATCGCTCGGCAATCTGTTCACGGCGGCCGTGAACTCGTTCACCAAGGACGCCAGCGGTGAGTCGATCCTCGCCGGGGCATCCTATTACTGGTTCTTCACGGCCTGCATGGCGGTGGCGACGCTCCTGCTCGTTCCGGTAGTCTTGCTCTATCGTCCCCGTGAATACCTCCAGCAGGAGGCCGACGGGCCGGCCTCCTCCCCCCTCTGACCTGCGTTCCGCGAAAGGATTTCCGCATGCACGACTCGACCACGGCCCGCTCCAGCCGGCGCACCTTCCTGGCCACCGGCGTTTCCGCCGCCGCGGTGCTTGCCGCCGCCCCGCTGCGGGCCACCGCCGCCGATCCCGCGAAGGAGCCGCTGTTCAAGATCTCGCTCGCCCAGTGGTCACTCCACAACACGCTCTTCGAGGGCAAGCTCGACAACCTCGACTTCCCCCGCGCCGCGAAGCAGCAGTTCGGCATCGAGGCCGTCGAGTACGTCAACCAGTTCTTCAAGGACAAGGCCCGCGACGAGGACTACATCGCCGAGCTCGCCAAACGGGCGGCCGACGAGGGCGTGACCAACGTGCTGATCATGTGCGACGGCCTCGGCAACCTCGGCGACCCGGAGGACAAGGCCCGCACGAAGGCCGTCGAGAACCACTACCCTTGGGTCGAGGCGGCCAAGCGGCTCGGCTGCCACTCGATCCGCGTGAATGCCGCGAGCAAGGGCACCTTCGAGGAGCAGCAGAAGCTCGCCGCCGACGGCCTCGGCCGGCTCTCGGAGTATGCCTCGCAGCTGGGTATGAACGTGATCGTGGAAAACCACGGCGGGCTGTCGAGCAACGGCGAATGGCTCGCGGGCGTGATGAAACTGGTCGACAAGCCGAACTGCGGCACGCTCCCCGACTTCGGAAACTTCTACGACTACGACCGCTACCGAGGTGTGGCCGACCTGATGCCGTTTGCGAAGGGCGTGAGCGCCAAGAGCCACGAGTTCGACGCGGACGGCAACGAGGTTCGCACCGACTACCTCAGGATGATGAAGCTCGTGCTCGAGGCCGGCTACCACGGCTGGGTGGGCGTGGAGTACGAGGGCAAGGAACTCCCCGAGCCCGAAGGGATCATGGCCACGAAGAAGCTGCTCGAGAAGGTTCGCGAGGAGCTGGCGTGAGCGACAGCGGACTACGGCTGCATTGACCGTCGCGGCCGCGCCTCGCTACAGTTCCGGCCTTCCATCCGCCCGCCCCGCCAGCCCGCCGATGCCCACCGACAACCTGCGTTCGCTCGCGACCGAGACCGCCGCCCACTCCCGCCTCCTCAGCATCGCCGACACACCCGTCGGCAAGGGCGTGTTCGCCCGCCGCGGAATTGCGTCCGGCACGGTGCTGGGCGAGATCCACGGCACGATCCTCGACGACCATCCCGAGGATTCGAGCTACGTCATGGAACTCCCCGGCGGCAGGCTGCTCGACCCGGCCCCGCCATTCCGGTTCGTCAATCACAGTTGCGATCCCAACTGCGAGATTTTCTACTGGGAAGCCGAACCGGGCGAGACGGAGGAAGAGCGGCTGTGGATGCAGACGATTCGACCGATCGCGGCGGGCGAGGAACTCCTGATCGACTACTGCTGGCCGGCCGACGCCGCGATCCCCTGCCGCTGCGGGACCGCGAGTTGCCGGGGCTGGATCGTGGACCCTGCGGAGCGGCACCTGATCGAGCCTCCGGCGGCGGAGTGACCGGCGGCGGCCGCTGGCGGGCGGCGGGCTGGCTCGCGGCCGCCTGCCTCACGATCCTCGCCGGGATCGGAATCTCGCGGCTCCGCCTCGACGACGACCTCCGGACGCTGATCCGTGACTCGAGCGGTGAGTTCGCCCTCGTCGACGAGGTGGCGGCGGTCTTCGGGCCGCCGGACCGCGACTGCATCGTGCGGGCCACGGCGCGGTCCGGCGACATCTTCGACGCCGCCCCGCTGGCCGCGCTCGAGGGGCTCGCCGGCAGGCTCCGCGGCCTCGACGGCGTGGCCGAGGTGCGGAGCATCTTCGACATCCGCCGCCAGGGGGCGGCCGGCGCCGTGCTCCCGGTGATCCCGCGGCGGGCCGAGCCGCTCGACGCCGAGGCCCGGGCCGAATCGAAGGCCCGCGCGGCGCGGCATCCGCTCGTGGCCGGCCATCTGCTCTCAGCCGACGCGGCGACGTCGCTGCTGCTGGTGCAGCTCGACGCCGACGCCGACCGGCCGCCGCGGTCGACAGAGGTCGTCGCCCGGATCGAGGCCGCGCTCGCCGCCGAGGCGGCCGCCGAGGGGCCGCTGAGCCTGGAGCTCACCGGGCTTCCCGCGCTCCGCGAGCAGGCGATGCGGGCCCTCCGCCGCGACATGCTCACCTTCAACTCCATCGGCCTGTCACTCGCCGTGGTGCTCTCGGCCGCCGTCGCCCGCAGCCTCCGCTCCACGGTGGTGGCCTGCGTGCCGCCGTTCGTAGGGGCGATCTGGGCGCTCGGCACCCTCGGCCTGCTGGGCGCCCCGATCACGATGCTCACCAGCGTCGTGCCGTCGCTGGCGCTCGTGGTGGGCACCTGCGACTCGATCCACTTCATCGAGGACATGCGGCGGAGCGCCCGCCGCGGGCTCGATCCGCTGGCCGCCTCGGCCGGGGCCGTTCAGCGGATCGGCAGCGCCTGCGGCCTGACGAGCATCGTCACGGCGATCGGCTTCGCCTCACTGGCAGTGGCCCGGATCGACGTGGTGCGGACGTTCGGAATCGCGGCGGCCGTGGGCGCGCTGGCGAGCTTCGCGGCGGTCACGCTCTTGACGCCGCTCCTCGCGAGCCTGCCGTTCCTGGCGGGAGCGCGGCTGGGGCGATCCTCGCGGCGGGCGGGCCGGGTGGCCGGGCTATTGGCCGGATTCTCCGTGCGGCATGCGCGGCCGCTGGCCGTGGCAGCCTGCCTGGCCACGCTCGCGCTCACGCTGTTCGGCACGGGGCTCGAAGCCGACAACCGCGTGGCCGACTCGCTGCCCCGCACCGCGCCGGCC
>CAXNJC010000155.1:0-4708 GCA_964202525.1 Pirellulales bacterium | reverse complement strand
GGGGCGGCCGGCTGTGGCCGCTCCCTTCAGGGGAACCGCAGGGCTGGGTTGGATTTAACGGGTCTGGTTGCGGCGGCCGGCGAACGTTCCTCCGCGCCGCCAGGTGACGGCGGCGGCCGCCGCCAGGCCGGCCGCCAGGGGCAGGGTAGCCGGCTCGGGAACGGCCGCCAGATTGTTCTCGACCCACAGTTCGGCGGAGCCGTGGGCCGTTTCGAAGTCGGCGAGCTGCGTGGGCGTCAGGGCGTCGGGATCGACGGCGCCGTAGACAAAGTACAGCGGGTCGGCATCGGTCATCCCGCTCATCTGCAGGCCGAGCGAGTAGAGGTAGAAGCCCTGCTCCGGGGCCGCCCCGGCCTTGCCGATCGATGTGAACAGGTGCGTGTGCACCGTGCCGGCCGAGCCGCCGCTCGACGTGGTCTGGATCGTGTTGCCCGAGACCACACCGGCTGACGCGCCGGTGATGCCGGCCGTCCAGCCCCCGCCCCCCTGCTTGGTGAGATCGAGCGCCACGTCGGCAGCCACCGGGGCGAAGGTCACGGCCCCCGTGCCGTTCCAGAAGAAGAGGTTGCGGGTGTCGGCGTTGATCGAGATCGGCAGGAACGAGAACGTCAGCGGGGTGGCGGCGGGCAGCGCCGAATACACGCCGGCCGGGGTGGTGAGGGTGGCATTGTCGAGAAACGCCTGGGTCGCCGCCCGGAAGCCCGGCTCGCCGGGGCTCGTGCTCTCGTAGGGGCCGCTAGTGCCCGAGGGCACGACCTCGCCGCCAAACACCCGCAGCTGGTCGGGCGGCACGATCGCGGTCGTGGCCGCGTCGTCGTAGCCGCCGATCACGAGCCGGCCCGCGGACCCGGTCACGAACACGTCGTAATGGGGGTCATCCGCCATGGCGAGCGTGGTGCCGGCGACACAGGCGAGGAGCGTGGCGAGTGGGCGGCAGCAGGCTGCAGGCATCGGAAGATCTCCTGTGGTGGTGGGTGAGTGATCGAGCGGATGCTTCAGCGAGGGAGGCAGAAGTTGTCGGTCGGGGTCTGCGTGTCGGCCCATTCGGCCACGGTCTCCGCCGCCACGGGGGCGACCCGCCAGTCGGCGTAGAGGAAGTGCGAGCCGCCCGCGTGCCGGTGGATCGCGGCGTCGGCCTCGATCTTCTGCAGCACCTGCTTGCGGGCGACGGTGAGCGAAGTGAACCAGGCGTGGTTGTGGACGTGGTCGTTCTCGATGATCGGCGCCTTCTGGTCGGCGATCTCGAAGGCGGCGAGCGTCTTCGAGGTTGCCGTGAGCTTGTTGCGGTTGGTCACCGCCAGGGTCCGGGGTTCGTCGGTGAGGTAGGCGTTCATGACGTAGCTCGTCAGCCGGGCCTGGAGCCGGTCGGCCGCCTTCTGGTCGTCGGGGCAGATGCGGATCGCGTCGACGCTCTCCATGAACGGAGCCACCGTGTAGATCCACGACCGCTCCGCGTCGCCGCTGGCGTTGTGCGACGTGTCGGGGAACTGGCCTCGGTGTGCGTCGCAGAACTGTCCCATCGCCAGCCCCACCTGCCGAAGATTGCTCGCGCACTGCGTCCGTCGGGCGGCCGCCCGCGATGCCTGCACGGCGGGCAGGAGCAGGCCGATCAGCACGGCGATGATGGCGATCACGACGAGCAGTTCCACGAGCGTGAAGCCGGCGACGGGCCGTCGGGTCAAAGTGCGATTGAATAGCATGTGCAACTCTATTGCATTAAAGGCGAACGCCGAGGCCGCGTCAAGAGCCGGGAGACGGGGGCAGCCGACGACATTCAGGAAGCGTCCGCGAGGAACGCCGGGAACTCGACCACGAAGGTCGCTCGAACGTCGGACCAGCGTCACGTCATGCCGCGAACGCGCCGGCCAATCCGGCACCGTCGCGACCTGTCCGGATCAGCACGCGGTCACGAGCGGTTCCTGCTGGAGATGAAGAATCGTCGGCCGGTTGCGAGTGGGGCCTGCAGGCCTGGCCGACCCGGTCTTTTGTAGACCCGGAGACGGCGGGGGTCAAGCAACGGAGTGGCCTGAAATCGCGGGAAAACATCGCCGATTGTGTCGCTCCGTGCCGGAGTTTACGCTGCCGAATCGCTCCTCCTTCCGGTCCGCGGGGTCGGTCCCGGCACGCGGTCCGTACCTCCTGGAACGTCGTCCATGGCCACCCCCCGCGATTCCCACCGCTCCCGGCCGGCCTTTGCACAGGAGCCTGCGGTCCAGCCGGCAAGCGGCATGGCCACGCGGCGGAGCGGGACCGGCGAAGTGGGGCAGGATGCGCCGTCCCGCTGGCGGGACTGGCTGATGAAGGCCGCGGTGATCGTGCTGGCGGGGCTGTGGGTCTATTCCCCCGTCTGCCACCCGGTGCACCACGCCGACTGGCTGTGGGACGACGACCAACTGCTCACGGCCAACCTCACGGTCCAGCATCGGGTGACGCCCGATCCGGCGGTCCCGCCGCAGGATCTGGCCACGCTCGCCAAACTCTGGTTCGCGCCTGATGGCGCCGACTACTTCCCGCTGAGCTACACGGCGCTCTGGGCCCAGTGGCCGTTCTTCCAGATGGACCCCCGGACCGGTGGCCCCGTCCAGCCGGGCGGGCCTTCGGTGCCGTGGCCCACCGGTTACCACGCCACCAGCGTGGTGCTGCACGTGATCGGGTCGCTGCTCCTCTGGCGGCTGTTCGCGGTCATGAAGATCCCGGGGGCGTGGTTCGGGGCCCTGTTGTTCGCGGTTCATCCCGTGTGCGTGGAGAGCGTGGCCTGGGTGTCGGAACTGAAGAACACGCTCTCGATGCCGCTGTTCCTGCTGTCGGCGATCAGCTACGTGAAGTTCGACGACGCCACCGAGAAGGACGACTGGCGGTGGCTGCACTACGTCGCGTCGATCGCCTTCTTCCTGCTGGCGATGTTCGCCAAGACGTCGGTGGTGGCGATGCCGGTCGTGCTCCTCTTGTATGCCTGGTGGAAGCACGGGCGGGTGACCGTGCGGGACGTCGTGCTCGCGGGGCCGTTCTTCCTGATCTCGATCGTGCTCGGTCTGGTCACGATCTGGTATCAGCATGGCCGGGCCATCGGCCAGGAGACGATCATCGTGCCGCCGTACTTCGAGAACGGCCTACCGTCGATCCGGGGCATCCTCTCCCGGCTGGCGGTCGCCGGGATGTCGTTGCTGTTCTATCTCTGGACGATCGTCTGGCCGGCGAACCTGCTGCCGATCTACCCCCGCTGGGAGATCGATCCGCCGAAGGCGTGGCAGCTCCTGCCGATCCCGGTGATCCTCGGCGGCATCTGGTGGTTCTGGCAGAACCGGGCCGGCTGGGGACGGCACGTGCTCTTCGGCCTGGGCTTCTTCCTGCTGATGGTGGCGCCGGTACTCGGCTTCATCACGATCTCCTACATGCGGATCACGTGGGCGGCCGACCACTTCATCTACCTGCCGATGATCGGCGTGATCGCGCTGGTGGCGGCGCTGGTGGCCAGCTGGTACGACCGCCTGCCGGTCTCCGACCGACCGATTCTCGTCGCCGGCTGTGCGGCGACGCTGGCGGTGCTCACCTGGATGTCGTATGGCCTCGCCGTGACGTGGGTGAACGAGGACCAACTCTGGACGCACACGCTCCAGCACAACGAAAACGCCTGGCAGGCCCACAACCGCCTCGGGGCGAAGAAGTTCGCCCGCGGGCACGTCGACGATATCCCGGTGCCGTCCGAGGAGCGGCTCGACCCGGCCACCCGGGTGAAGATCAAGGGCGCCCTCCATCACTTCACGCGGTCCACGGCCCTGCGGCCCGACCTGGGTGAGACGCACAACAACCTCGGCACCGCGCTGTCGGCGAAGGGGCGGCTCGACGAGGCGATCGAGCAGTTCAAGGAGGCGGTTCGGGTCACGCCGCACGTGCCGGCGATCCACGTGAACCTCGCCAACGCCCTCGCTGCCGGCGGCAGGTTCGCCGAGGCGGAGGCGAAGTATCTGGAGCTGATCCAGGGGATGCAGAAGGCGCACGCCGACGCGATCCAGGCGACCGGGAACCCTGCCATCCCGCTCGATCCAGGCGTGGCCGCCTTGATCAACAACTACGGCGTGACGCTCTTCAAGCAGGGCAAGAAGGATGAGGCGATCGCGGCCTTCCGCCGCGCCTTGACGATCAATCCGAACCTCAAGGACGCCCGCGACAGCCTGGCGATGGCCACCGGCGAACAGCCCCTGCCGCCCGAGTCCTCCGGCCCCGCGGCCGAGCGGGGGCCGGCGGCGGCTCCCCCCCCGGCTCCGTCTCAGCCGCTGCCGATGTCGGTGCCGGAGTCGCCGACGCTCGGCCCGGCCGCCCCCTGATGCCGGCGGGCGGAGTCAGCCCCGCTTGAGGTCGCGGAGCGCGGCGAGCAGCGGCTCGCGGTGATCCGGGTGCGCGATCGACACCAGGAGCCGGCCGCGTTCCGCCAGCGACTGGCCGTGCAGGTTCACGGCGCCATGCTCCGTCACCACCCAGTGGACGTGGCCGCGCGTGGTGACCACGCCGGCCCCGGGCTTGAGTTGGGCCACGATCCGCGACACGCTGCCGGCCACGGCGGTGGACGGCAGGGCGATGATCGGCTTGCCCCCGGGGCTCATCGCGGCTCCCCGCACGAAATCCATCTGCCCACCGATGCCCGAGTAGACCCGATGGCCGATCGAATCGGCGCAGACCTGCCCGGTGAGGTCGATCTCGAGGCCGGAGT
>CAXNJC010000154.1:0-4726 GCA_964202525.1 Pirellulales bacterium | reverse complement strand
GCTCGGCCGCGGCCTGCATCATGTCGGACTCGAGCTGCTCGATCAGCTCGGTCGCCCGCCGTCGCGATTCGTCGCCCGCACCGACCGCGTCGAAGGCCACGGCCCGCGAGGCCGCCTCCGCCTCGATGCCGGCGCGAATCTCCTTGCGGACCGTCTCCGGCGTGATCCCGTGCTCGAGGTTGTAGGCCTCCTGCAGCGCCCGCCGCCGGCGGGTCTCGTCCACGGCCTGCTGCATCGACTCGGTGACCGTGTCGGCGTAGAGGATCACCCGGGCATCGACGTTGCGGGCCGAGCGGCCGATCGTCTGCATCAGCGACGTCTCGCTCCGCAGGAAGCCCTCCTTGTCGGCGTCGAGAATCGCCACGAGCGACACCTCGGGCAGATCGAGCCCCTCGCGGAGCAGGTTCACGCCCACGAGCACGTCGAACTTCCCCTCGCGGAGTTCCTTGAGGAGCTCCACCCGCTCGAAGGCGTCGAGCTCGCTGTGCAGCCAGCGGCAGCGGACCTTCCGCTCCTGGAAGTAGGCGGTGAGATCTTCTGACAGCTTCTTCGTGAGCGCGGTCACGAGCACCCGCTGGCCTGCCGCGACCACCTTGTCGATCTCGCCGGCAAGGTGCACCACCTGCTGCTTCGCCGGCACGATCTCGATGACCGGGTCGAGCAGGCCGGTGGGCCGGATCACCTGCTCCACCACCTCGCCGCCGGTCCGCGTCAGCTCCCAGGGGGCGGGCGTGGCCGACACGAACACGGTCTGGTGCAGCCGCTTTTCCCATTCGTCGAACATCAGCGGCCTGTTGTCGAGGGCGCTGGGCAGCCGGAAGCCGTGGTCGACGAGCGTCATCTTCCGGCTCCGGTCGCCGGCATACATCCCGCGGACCTGTGGCACGGTCACGTGCGACTCGTCGACGAAGAACAGGAAGTCGTCGGGGAAGTAGTTGAAGAGCGTGCCGGGGGTGCTGCCCGGAGCCCGGCCCGAGAGGGGCCGCGAGTAGTTCTCGATGCCGGGGCAGAATCCCGCCTCCAGCATCATCTCGATGTCGAACCGCGTGCGGGCGTTGAGCCGCTGGGCCTCGAGCAGCTTCCCCTGGCTCTTGAGCTCCTCGAGCCGCTGGTCGAGCTCGGCCTTGATCGTGGAGACGGCCGCCTTGATGCGGTCCTCCGGCATCACGAAATGGCGGGCCGGATAGAAGTACATCTCGTCCTTCTTGGCCGCCACCTCGCCGCTCGTGGGATGGATGATGGCGATCGACTCGATCGTGTCGCCCCAGAACTCCACCCGACAGGCCAGCTCGTCGTAGGGGGGCCAGATGTCGATCGAGTCGCCGCGGACGCGGAACTTTCCACGGTCGAGGGCCACGTCGGTCCGCTCGTAGTGGATCGAGACGAGCCGCTCGAGCAGCTGGTCGCGGGTGACGTCGCTGCCCGAGGCGAGCCGCACGACCATCGCCCGGTAGTCGTCGGGCGAGCCGAGGCCGTAGATGCACGACACGCTCGCGACCACGACCACGTCGCGGCGGCTGACGAGGGCGCTGGTCGCAGCCAGCCGGAGGCGGTCGATCTCCTTGTTGATCGCGGCATCCTTCTCGATGTAGATGTCGCGCTGGGGGATGTAGGCCTCGGGCTGGTAGTAGTCGTAGTAGCTGACGAAGTAGTGGACCGCGTTGTGGGGGAAGAAGTCGCGGAACTCGGCGTAGAGCTGGGCGGCGAGGGTCTTGTTGTGCGAGAGCACGAGCGTGGGCCGGCCGACGCGGGCGATCACGTTGGCCATCGTGAAGGTCTTGCCCGACCCCGTCACGCCCATCAGCACCTGCGCGGCCCGGCCCTCGCCGATGCCGCGGACGAGGGCGTCGATCGCGGCGGGCTGGTCGCCGGCCGGCTCGTAGGGGGCCACGAGTTCGAACACGCCGGGATGGAGCGTCGCTGAGACGGGCTTCATGGGGTGGCGTCGCGGCGGCGGATGGGCCGCAGGTGGGGCCGCAGCCCGTCGAGTGTGGCCGGGCCGATGCCAGGCACGTCGAGCAGGTCGTCGAGGCTGGCGAAGGGGCCATGTTCGCGGCGGTGGTCGACGATCCGGGCCGCGGTGGCGGGCCCGAGGCCGGGCAGCACGGCGAGTTCGTCCACTCCGGCGGCGTTGACGTTCACCGTGAATCCCCCGGCCGGGGCCGGCGGGGCGCCGTAGGGCACGAGGCCGCCGGAGAATCCGCCCAGGGCCACGAAGCCCACCACCATGCCCGTCAGCGAGGCGAACACCGCCGCCGCGAGCACCCGCTGGGCGCGGGGCGGCAGGAAGCCTTCGGAGTCCGGCTGGGAGCTCATCGGCGCACTCGCAGTGATCGTGGAGGCAAAGACCTCCCTGATAGGATACGCGACTCCCACTCCCTCCCCCATCGAGCCGGCCGCATGACCAGGAAGCCCAGCCAGCCCAGCCAGTCCGCAGCCAGCCCCCCGCTTCCGTCCGCCCCGGACTTCCAGCAGCTCGCCTGGGACGACCGGCTCGCCGACCACGTGGCCCGCCTGGCCCGCGACTGGTTTCTGGAGGACCTGGGCCACGAGTGCGATTGGACGAGCATCGGCCTCGTGGCGCCCGATGCCCGCAGCGAGCTGGCCGTCGTCGCCCGCCGGTCCGGGGTGATCGCCGGGCTGCCGGCCGCCGCGGTGGTGGCACGCGTCGCCGATCCGAACCTCGCGTTCACGCCGCGGCTCGACGACGGCGCCGCGGTCGCCGCGGGCGACACGGTGGCCACGCTCGCAGGGCCGACCCGCAGCGTGCTGGCCGCGGAGCGGACCGTGCTCAACCTGCTCGGCCGGATGTCGGGCGTTGCGACCGCCGTGCGGCGGCTGGTCGACGCCGTCGCCGGCACGCGGTGCCGGGTGTACGACACCCGCAAGACGGTGCCCGGCTGGCGGCTGCTCGACAAGTACGCCGTGCGGATGGGGGGCGGCTGGAACCACCGTTTGGGGCTGCACGACGCGATCCTGATCAAGGACAACCATCTCGCCGCCGCCGCGGCGGAGGGCGTGTCGCCCGCCGAAGCGGTCCGCCGCAGCCGCGCGTTCGTGGGGCGGACGTTTCCGCCGGACCGGGCTGCGGGGATGGTGGTGGAGGTCGAGATCGACTCGATCGCCCAGCTGCCCGACGTACTCGACGCCGGGCCCGACATCGTGCTGCTCGACAACATGGCCGCCGAGCAGCTCGCTTGCTGTGTGGCCCTGCGGAACGAGCGGGCGCCACGGGTCGTGCTCGAGGCCTCCGGCGGGGTCCGGCTCGACACCGTGGCGGCGATCGCGGCCACGGGCGTCGATCGGGTGAGCACGGGATGGCCCACACACGATGCCCCCTGGCTCGACGTGGCCCTCGATTGGACGTGAGTCGCACCTCGAACGGGGCCGTACCGCTTACGCGGTGACGCTTCCAGAAAGCCGCAATCGCGTGAGCGATGCGGGCAGCCCTCCGAGACCGACGTGCCTTACACGCCGAGGAGGCGGTTGCGTCCTACACGCCGAGGAGGCGGTTGCGTTTGGTGCGGCGCTCGGCGCGGAGGCGGGCGCGGCGCTTGGTTTCGCTCGGCTTCTCGAAGAACTCGCGCCGCCGCATCTCCTTCTTGATGCCGCTGCGCTCGACCAGTTTGCGGAAGCGACGAACCGCCTCCTGAATGCTCTCGCGTTCCCGAACCGTCAACTTGACCATGCCTGCTCCAGCGGAACCATCATGCGGCTGCTCCGGCGGGCGACCATCGCCTCGCCGGGAAGCCTGCAAAACTAGCACATTCCCCCCAACGCGTCCATCGAGACCCGGAAACCGCCCTGCATGCCGGCGGGTTTCGGTCGGTACGTTTGTCCGCCGGGGGGCTGCCCGCCACAATCGCCGGTTCCCGTTCGACCTCCACCGGTAGCCGTCCGATGATCCCGCCGATCGCCCCCCTGCTGGCCTTCATCTGGGCCGACGCGATGGACATGGAACTCGGCCGTAAGGCCGTGGCGGCGGCCGTCGCCCTGCTCGTGGCCGCTGCGACACTGCCCCGTGGCCGCCGCCAGCTCGCCTCCTGGCCGCTCACGCTCCTCTGCCTCGCCCCCCTGCCCTTCCTCGCCGCGCTCTTGTTTCCGGAGTCGGTCGATGGTCCGGCGCTCGCCGTGGACGGCGCCCGCTTTTTCCTGCTGGCGTCGATCCTGCAGTCGCTGCTGCTGATCGTGGCGGTGTCGGCGTGGGAGCGATTCGCGAAGCCGTGGCCGACGATCTTCCTCGACGTGTTCCGCTGGGTGCTCACGGCCGGAGCCCTCGTGGCCATCCTCTACGAGTCGGGCGTCAACGCCGGCAACCTGTTCACCGGCTCGGCCCTGGTCACGGCGGCGCTCGGCTTCGCGCTCAAGGACACGCTCGGCAACGTCTTTTCGGGGCTTGCCATCCACGCCGAGCATCCGTTCGAGGTGGGCGACTGGATCCAGTACGACCAGAACCAGGCCCACATCGGCCGCGTGGTCGAAATCAACTGGCGAGCCACGAAGGTGATCACCCTCGACGAGGCCTACGTGATCATCCCCAATGGGCAGCTCGCCCAGGCCTCGATCCGCAACTTCACGAAGCCCGACCCGTGGTCGCGGCGGTCGCTGTTCGTGGTCACGCCCTACGACGTGCCGCCCCAGCGGGTGCAGGCGATCGTCCTGGCGGCGATCAAGGGAAGCTTCGGCGTGCTCGACCATCCCCCCCCGTCGGTGGTCACCAATGCGT
>CAXNJC010000153.1:0-4740 GCA_964202525.1 Pirellulales bacterium | reverse complement strand
GGCCAACCGTCGCGACGAGGCGAGCGTGGCGGCGCTCGCGACGCTCGTCCGCGGCGAGTCGGCGAGCGTGGCGACGGCGGCGGCGTCGGCTCTCGGCCGGATCGCCACCCCCGCCGCCGCGGCCGCGCTCGCGGCGACCGAAGCCACCGGGACCACGCCCCAACCCGGCTCCGTCGCGGCCGCCGTGATCGATGCCCGACTCGCCTGCGCCGATGCGCTGCTGGCGGCGGGCGATCGGGCGGCGGCGAAGGCGATCTACGAGGCGATTGCCGCGGGGGTGGGCCATGCCCCGCAGACGCACCGCGATCGGGCCGTGCGCGTCGCGGCTCGAAGCGGCGTCCTCGCCTGCCTCGACGACACCGTCGATCCCTGAGTCTGCGCCCGAGTCCAGCACGAAATCGAGCCCGCGCCATGCCTCCACGCCCAGCATCTGCGACCGCGCCCCGCCGAGCCTTCGTGGTCGCGGTGGCCCTGCTCCTGTTCTGCGGCGAACTGACCGCAGCCGCCGCCGACGGGCGGCCCTCTGCGGCGGCGAGTCAGGCGGCCGCCGAGGTGCTCGCGTTCCTGGCGGGCGACGATGCCGATCTCCGCCGGGTCGCGCTCGACCGGATTCGGCACGGGCTTCGCGGGGAGCGGTTCACCGCGGCGGTCGCGGAGGTGCTGCCGCAGCTGGCGGCAGCCGAGCAGCGGGCCGTGCTCCTGGCCCTGGCCGACCGCGGCGATCGTGCGGCCGTGGCCGCCGCCACCGCCGCAGCCCGCTCGACCGACGACGGCGTGCGGGCCGCGGCGCTCGTGCTGATCGGCCGGCTCGGCGGCGCGGACGACGTGGGCACGCTCGTGGCGTCGCTGACGGCGGGGGGAGTGGCGCAGGATGCGGCCCGGCGGGGCCTCGTCGAGATCGGCGGTCCGGGCGTAGCCGAGGCGATCCGCTCCGCGGCCGCCACGGGGCCCGCCGCCGTGCGCCCCGTGGTGATTGACGCGGTGGCGGAGCGCCGCGACCGGGCAGCGGTGCCGATGCTGGTCACTGCCGCCGTTGCCGAAGAGCCTGCCCTGAGAGGGGCGGCGATGAGGGCGCTGGGAGTGTTCGGAGGTGCCACCGAGGTTCCGACCATGGTGGCCTCGCTTATGAAGGCGTCGGGTGACGAGCGGGCGGCCGCGGAGCGCGCCCTCGTCGCCGTCTGCACGACCGGTCGCCAGGCGGGGGCGGCCACCGAGGCGCTCGTCGCCGCGTACGCCGCCGCCGATGCCGCGGCCCGACGGACGATCCTGCCGGCGCTCGCGAGAGTGGGCGGACCGCAGGTGATGGTGATCGTCGACGCGATGCTCGCCGATCCGGCCACGCGGTCGCAGGGCCTCGAGGCCCTCTCGAAGTGGCCGGATGCCACGGTGAAGGACCGCCTCCTCGAGCTGCTCGGCGGGACCACCGATCCCAAGGAGAAGGAACTCGTGCTGGGCACGCTGATCCGCATCGCGCCGCTGCCCGACAACAAGCTCAACGACGGCCAGAAGCTCGAACTGCTCCAGAAGACCATGGGCCTCTGCCAGCAGACCGAGGACAAGGCCCGTGTGCTCGAGCGGGCCAACGCAATCCGCACGATCGAGACCTTCCGCTTCGTGGTGCCCTACCTCGACGACCCCGCGCTCGCAGAGTCCGCCTGCCGCAGCGTGGTGGAGCTCGCCCACCACCAGAAGCTCCGCGACGCCCACAAGCGGGAGTTCAGCGCCGCCCTCGATAAGGTGCTCGGGCTCACGAAGAACGACGAACTCCGCGAGCGGGCCACCCGCTACAAGGCGGGCCAGACGTGGGACCGCAAGAAGAAGAGCTGACCGGGATTCACTTGCGGAACTGGCCGCCGTCCAGGCCGTGGCCCTTCATGAGCCGGTAGAGCGTGCCCCGCGGCAATCTGGCCTCGCGGGCCGCGGCCGACACGTCGCCGAGATGCCGGGTCAGCAGGTCGGTGAGAAACTGCTTCTCGAACCGCGCCACGTGCTCAGCCCGCTGCGCGAAGAAGCCCACGGCTCCCGCCTCCGCGCCGCCGGTCCGGCCGGCCGCCGCCACGACATCGTCTGGTAGGTCGTCGATGCCCGCCATCGGGGAGCGCGTCATCGCGATCGCACGGCGGACGACGTTCTGCAACTCGCGGACGTTGCCCGGCCAGTGGTAGCCCTTGAGCACCTGGTAGACGTCCGTCGACAGGCCGCCGACGCTCCGCCCCATCTCGTGGGCCGCCTTGTTGGCGAAGTGCTCCGCCAGGAGGCCGATGTCGTCGCCCCGCGACCGCAGCGGCGGGAGGTCGATCCGCACCACGTTGATCCGGTAGAAGAGGTCGCGGCGAAACTCGCCGCGCTGCACCATCTGGTCGATGTCCCGCGAGGTTGCCGCCACCACGCGGACGTCCACCGGATTCTCCTGCCGGGCGCCCACACGGCGGACGCGTCGCTCCTGCAGCACGCGGAGCAGCTTCGCCTGGAGCGGCAGCGGCAGCTCCCCCACCTCGTCCAGAAACAGGGTGCCGCCGTCGGCGAACTCCACGAGCCCCATGCGGCGGGCGTCGGCGCCGGTGAACGCCCCGCGCTCGTGCCCGAAGAGCTCGCTCTCGATCAGGGCGTCGGGGATCGCGCCGCAGTCGACCGGCACGAACGGCCCCTCGGCCCGACGGCTGCGGGTGTGGATCGCGCGGGCCACGAGCTCCTTGCCGGTGCCCGTCTCGCCGGTCACGAGCACGTCGACGGAGCTCGTCGCCACGCGGTCGATGATCGAGTAGACGTGCTGCATCGCCGGACTCTCGCCGAGAAACTCGGCGAAGGAGTAGGGCCGCTCCACGGCCCGGCGAAGCACCTCCTCCTGGGCCCGCCGCCGCGACGTCAGCAGGAGCCGCTCGAGGGCGTCTTCGAGGTCGGTCTCCACGCGGGCGATGTCGAGGTAGTCGCCGGCACCGGCGTGGAGGCAGGCCCGCGCCGTATCGACGCCGGGCTTGGGATCGACCACCACCATCGGCAGCTGTGGATCGGCCTTGCGGAGCGCGGCGTAGAGCACGTCGGCCGTCGGCCCGGATCGCGCGGTGACCACGCCGAGATCCCAGGAATCGCGGGCCAGCGTGGCGAGCGCCGCGTCGAGCGACGTCTCCACGCGGACTTCGAGCGGCTGGAGCCGCGCGACGAGCCGGGCGTAGGGGAGGGCGGACCCGCCGGCGGAATCGACGATGATGATGCGGGGCTGCTGCACGAAACGCGCCTCGGACGCATGCGGCCGCCAACCGTGCGTCTGCCGCGACAAGTATGCAACCGCTTCCGGTGTCGGGCAACCGCCACCGTCGCTTTCGCCGCGCGGCGCGTCTGGTACATTCGCGGGGCGTTTTCCCCGGCTTTGTTCGCGGCCTTTGCGGAGCCTCGCGCGATGGCGATCGACACCTATGCCCCGTGCCCGGGCGGCACTGGCAAGAAGATCAAGTTCTGCTGCTCCGACCTCGTCGGCGATCTCGAGCAGCTCGACAGGCTCGTGGAGGGGGACCAGGTGTCGGCGGCGCTCGATCAGGTGAGGAGGCTCGACGAGAAGCATCCCCGGCGGGCCTGCCTGATGGCCACGCGGACGAAGCTCGAGCTGGCGTCCAAGCGATACGACGAGGCCGCGGCGACCAGCGGGGCGTTTCTGGAGGCGTTCCCCGACAATCCGCTGGCCCTCGGGCATGCCGCCATCACCGACGCGCTCGCCGGCCGGATGCAGGAGTCGGCCGCCGCATTCGACAAGGCCCGGGCGGCGGCCCCCGGCGCGGAGACGTCGGCGGAGCTGGTGCGGATCGCGGCCACCCTCGTGCAGGCGGCGGCGCAGCTCGGCAACGTGGGCTTCGCGCAGGGCATCGTCGACTGGCTCGGCGACACGGGCATCGGCAGCGACGACGAGCGGCGGATGCTGGCCGCGATCGTGGGCTCGTCGGGCGTGCCGCCGGCGCTGCGGACCCGCGTGCGGCTGGAGCCGCTGCGGGAGGAGTCGCCGTGGCGACCCGAGTTCGACGCGGCCCTCGAGCACGCCCGCCAGTGGCGGCTGTCGAAGGCGCTCACCGCGTTCCGCAGCCTCAAGGGCGTGGCCGGCGATTCGCGGGAGCTGTTCACCAACATCGCCCTGCTCTGCGAGATGCTCGCCCGCCCCGTCGAGGCGTCGGAGGCCTGGCTGTCGGTGGCGCGGCTCCGCGCGATGCCCGCCGACGACGCCGTCGAGGCGACCGGCCGGGCGATGGCCCTCGAGTCGGAGGCCGACCCCGATCGCTCCCCGGTGGTGCGGTTCGCCAGCCGCATCGCGGCGCTGGCGGTGCCGGCCGGCGAGGAGGGAAGCGCCGCCATCGACCTGCTCGAGGACCGGATTCGGCATGCCGGCCGGTTCGACCCGGCCGCGTTCGACCGGCAGCAGTGGGTTGCCCGCAACGCCGCTCCGCCTCGCTCCGCCTGGCGGGTCTACGACGACGCCACGCCCGCGCGGCTGCTGGCGACGCTCCTGATCTTCGGCCGCCAGACCGACCGGGAGCCGGAGGCCGTGCTGCAGGGATTCGCCCCCGACGTGGAGCAGGCTCGGCCTGCGGTGGAGTCGGCGCTCGGCTGCGCGTTCGGCGGCGAGATGATCACCGAGGCGATGCCGGCCGTGAATCCGACGAACTGGCTCGCGGGCGCGCAGTTCCGGCTCAAGCCGCCGGCGTCCGCCCCGGCGCCGGCGAAGCCGGGCGAGCCGACCGAGTTTGACGCCCTGCT
>CAXNJC010000152.1:0-4761 GCA_964202525.1 Pirellulales bacterium | reverse complement strand
TCGACCCGACGAGTAGGCCGACCGACTTCGTCCGCCCCGGCCACCTCTTTCCGCTCGTGGCGAAGGAGGGGGGCGTGCTCCGCCGCGCTGGTCACACGGAGGCCGCCGTCGATCTGGCCCGCATGGCCGGCCTCGCCCCGGCCGGCGTGCTCTGCGAGATCCTCGACGCCGAGGGCAATCGGGCCAATCGCGAGCAGCTCTTCGTGCTCGCCCGTGAGCACGACCTCGAGATCATCTCGATCGAGGAACTGATCCGCCACCGCCGCACCCGCGAGAAGCTCGTGGAGCGGATCGCCGAAGCCGACCTGCCGACGAAGTGGGGTCGCTTTCGCGTCCTCGCCTATGGCGTGAAGTTCGAGTCACAGCAGCCGATCGTGCTCGTGACGGGCGACCTGTCGGGCTCCGCGGCACCGCTCGTGCGGCTCCACTCATCGTGCTTCACCGGCGACCTGCTCGACAGCCTGCGGTGCGACTGCGGCGACCAGCTGCACCTCGCGCTCGAGATGATCGGCCGCGAGGGCTGCGGCGTGCTCGTCTACCTGCCCCAGGAGGGCCGCGGCATCGGGCTGGTGGAGAAGATCCGCGCCTACCAGCTCCAGGATCGCGGGCTCGACACGGTCGAGGCGAATCTCGCCCTCGGGTACAAGGCCGACGCCCGCGAGTACGGCATCGGCATCCAACTCCTCAAGGACCTCGGCCTGCGGCGGGTTCGCCTGCTGACCAACAACCCCAAGAAGACCGACGCCTTCATCTACGGCGGCTTCGATCTGGAGGTGGTCGACCAGGTGCCGATCCTGCCGCCGGTGCACGAGTTCAACGAGCGGTATCTCGCCACGAAACGCGAGAAGCTCGGGCACAAGTTCCCCGGTTGACGCCGCGGGCGAAAGTTGACCTTGCCCCGCCATGCCACGTAGCATCGGGGTTTTCCGCAGTCCGGAGGCGATGCATGGCCATCCCCGTCAGCCAGGTGATCGGCCGCGTCTCTCTCCCGCGGAGTGCGGTGGCGGTCCTGGTGCTGGCGGTGGTCGCGGGGTGCGGACGGTCGGAGAAGGGCCGGCTCGTGGCGGAGCCCGAGACGCCGGCGACCCCGGCGCGTCCGCTCGACTCGGCGGCACCACGGCCGGTCGTTGCCTTCGAGCCGCCGTCCCTCGAGGAGCTCGACCGCGACGCGAGGTGGATCGACCGCCCCGTGAAAGACGCACTCGTTCTGCTGCGGGACGAGCAGGCGAAGGAGCCGGTGCTCGGCACCGTCGCCGAGGCGCTTCAGACGCGGAACGACTCGCCGCAGGCCAACGCCCTGATCCTCTCGGCGCTCGGCCGGCTTCCCGACGAGGGGCAGGCCGATCTCGACGCCCGCATCGACCGGCACGTCACCGGCGACCTCGGCAGCACCAACCCGATCCTGATCAGCTCCAGCGCCGAGTTCGACATCCTCGGGCTCACGGGATTCGGGCTGTTTTCGTTCGACCGTGCCCTCGAGCCGTTCGCCAATGCGGAGACCGTCGTCAGCTGGCGGACGAGCGCCGATGGGCTGCTCGACAAGGTGGTGATGCGGGACGACCTCGTGTGGAGCGACGGTGCGCCGATCACCGCCCGCGACGTGGCCTTCACCTACGCCGTCATCATGGACCCGCGGGTGCCCGTGCCCGCCGTCCGCAACGGCACCGACAAGCTCCGGGGCGTGCACGCCTACGACGACCACACGCTCGTGTTCTTTCACGAGGAGCCGCTGGCGACGAACGTCTGGAACATCAACTTCCCCGTGCTCCCCAAGCACGTCTACGAAAAGACCTGGCAGGACGACCCGACCCTCAAGGACAGCCCCGCGCACGTCGCGCTGGAGGAGAAGCCGGTCTCGGGCGGCCCCTACGAGATCCTGTCCCGCAAGCGGGGGCAGGAGATCGTGCTGCGGCGGCGCGACAGCTGGAGCACCGTGGGTGGGCGGGAGGTCCGCGAGCCCCCCTCGTTCAAAGACATCCGCTTCCGCATCATCGAGGACCCCAACACGGCGCTGTTGGCGCTGAAGTCGGGGGAAATCGACGAGATGATCCTCCAGCCGGAGCAGTGGACCACCCAGACCGGCGACGCCGACTTCGAGCGGCTCAACACCAAGGCCACGGCGCCGGAGTGGGTGAGCTTTCATTTCGCCTGGAACATCAACGAGCCCTTCTTCGCCGACCGCCGCGTGCGGCGGGCGATGAGCTATGCGTTCGACCACGACCGGATGCTCGAGAAGATCTGCCTGGGGCTCTACCAGCCCTGTGCCGGCAACTTCCCGCCGGGGTCGTGGATGGCGGGCCCGAAGAAGCTCGAGCCCTACAAGCAGGATCTCGACCGGGCCGAGGCGCTCCTCGACGAGGCGGGCTGGATCGATCACGACAACGACGGCATCCGCGACAAGGAGATCGGCGGCCGGCTCGTGCCCTTCGAGTTCACGCTGCTGGTCAACCAGCAGCCGTTCCGAATCGCGATCTGCACCCTGCTCAAGGAGAACCTCGAGCAGATTGGCGTGATCGCCAACGTGCGGCCCGTGGAGGTGACGGCCCTCCAGGAGATGATGCAGAAGAAGACGTTCCAGGCCTGCTTCTCCGGCTGGGGCTCGGGCACCGACCCCGATTCGTCGGAGAACATCTGGAAGACGGGCGAGATGCGGAACTACTGCGGCTATTCCAATCCCGAGGTCGACCAGCTGTTCGCCGAGGGCCGCCGCGAGCTCGACCGTTCCCGGCGGGCGGAGAAGTACGCCCGGATCCAGGAGATCCTCTACGAGGATCAGCCCTACACCTGGCTGTTCTGGCGGAATAGCTTCTACGGCTTCTCCAAGAGCCTCCGCGGCTACGTGTTCAGCCCCCGCGGCCCCTACCACTATTCCCCCGGGGCCGGCAGCCTCTGGAAGCCGCGGGCCGAGTGAGCGATGGTCACTTACCTGGTGCGGCGACTCGTGCTGGGGTGCGTCACGCTCGTGGCGATCACGGTCGTGGTGTACGCGCTGGCCCGCTCGATGCCCGGCAACCCGCTCACCGCCCAGCTCGGTGAGGATCCCAGCCGGAAGGTGAGCGCCGCCGACTTCGAGCGGATGCAGCGGGCCTACGGGCTCGACAAGTCGTGGCCCGAGGGCTACCTGCAGTGGGCCGGCAACCTGCTCCGCGGTGATCTCGGGCGGTCGATCACCCGCAAGCAGCCCGTGACCACACTGATCGGCGAACGGCTCGGGCCCACGCTGCTCGTCTCGGGCACGGCCTTCCTCCTGATCTGGGTCCTCGCGATCCCCATCGGCCTCTATGCGTCGGCGCGGTCGGGCACCGCCGACGAGCGGGGGGTGAGCCTGCTGCTCTACGCGCTCTACTCGTTTCCCACCTTCGTGGCCGCGCTCGTGCTGCAGATCGTGTTCTCGGTGTGGAGCAAGGGCACCGCCTGGGAGCTGCCGCTGTTCGGCATGACGGACCTGCCCCCCGATGCGCCGCTTGGGCAGCGGATCCTCGACGTGGCCAGGCACATGGTGCTGCCGGTCGTGTGCCAGACGTATGTGAGCCTGGCCTACGACACGCGATTCATCCGGGCGACGATGGCCGAGGCGATGCGGCAGGACTACATCCGCACTGCGCGGGCCAAGGGGGCCGGCCCGTGGCGGGTGCTGTTCCGGCATGCGTTCCGCAACACGCTCATCCCGCTGGTCACCCTCCTCGGCCTCTCGCTGCCGTCGCTCGTCGGCGGCTCGATCATCATCGAGCAGATCTTCACCTGGCCGGGCATGGGGCGGCTGTTCTTCGAGAGCATCCGCGAGCGCGACTACCCGACGATCATGGGGCTCACGCTCATGTTCAGCGTGCTCACGCTCCTCGGGCAGCTGCTGGCCGACCTGCTCTATTCCGTCGTCGACCCCCGAGTGAGCGTGGACTGATGGCGTCGGCTGCGGGATTCTGGGGCGAGGCCTGGCGACGCTACCGGCGGCGGCCGCTGGCGATGGCTGCGCTGGCCTTCGTGGGCTTCCTCGTGGCCGTCGCGGTGTTCGCCCCGGCGATCGCGGGCACCAAGCCGGTGCTCTGCCGCTACAAGGGCCGCCTCTACGCGCCGTGCCTGGGCTACTTCGATCGCCGGCTGGAGCCCGCGATCTTCGCCAAAGACAAGTTTCGCGGAACCTATCCCCGGAACCTCGCCGAGAAGGATCCCGACAGCTGGGCGATCTGGCCGCTGGTGTTCCAGGATCCATACCGCGCGGTCCGTGCCGACGAGTGGCCGGGCCGTCCGGAGAATCCCGCGATGGACAAGGGCGTGCCGAGTCGGGCCCACCCCTTCGGCACCGACCAGGCCGGCGTCGACGTGCTGGCGAAGATGGTGCACGGCACGACGGTCGCGCTCCTGGTCGGCTTCGTCTCGATGGGTCTCGCCGCCGCGATCGGCATCGGCGTGGGTGCCCTGGGGGGGTATTTCGGCGGCTGGATCGACGCGGTTACCAGCCGGGTCACCGAGATCGTGATGTGCGTGCCCACACTGGTCCTGATCCTGGCGATCGTGGCGATCATCGAGAAGCCGACGATCTGGCACACGATGGCGATCATCGGCTGCACCGGCTGGACGGGCATCGCCCGGCTCACCCGGGGCGAGTTCCTGCGGCTCAAAGGGGCCGAATACGTGACTGCCGCGCGGGCCGCCGGTGCCGGGCCGCTGCGGATCATGGTTCGCCACATCCTGCCCAACGCCCTGGCGCCGATCCTCGTGCCGATCACGTTCGGGATCGCTGCGGCGATCCTCGTCGAGAGC
>CAXNJC010000151.1:0-4769 GCA_964202525.1 Pirellulales bacterium | reverse complement strand
CCATGAGCACGAGCGACAAGCTGCAGATTGGCCACAACCAGGCGACGGGGGTTGTCACGCAGAGCGGAGGCGTCGTGAACGTGCAGAACGAGGTCTACATCGGCAACGAGACCAGTGCGTCCTCCGTTGGCACCTACACACTCAGTGGCTCCGCGGAACTGAACGTGGGCAACGAGGTGCTCGTGGGCCGCGACAATGGCACGGGCACCCTGAATCTCGATGGGGGCACCGTCACGACGAAGAAGATCGAGGGTGGCACCGGCAACGCGACCGTCAACTTCAATGGCGGCATTCTCAAGGCCCGGGAGAGCCAAGGGGCGTTCATCGCCAACTTTGACGTGGCGAACGTGCAGGCCGGCGGGATCAGGATCGACAGCAACGGATTCGATCTGGGCATCAGCCAGCCGCTCACGGGCGCGGGCGGCTTGACGAAAACCGGGGCTGGGCGACTCACGTTGACTGCTTCGAGTGCCTATGCGGGGACCACGACGGTGACGGCCGGTTCGGTCCTCGTCGACGGCACGCTGGCGAGCGGCGCGGTGGATGTGGGTGCCGGCGGCACGCTCGGCGGCTCGGGCTTGATCGGCGGTGCCGTCACCATGGACGGCGTGCTGTCGCCCGGCAGCGGCCTGGGGGTGCTGTCGGTCGCCTCGCTCGCCCTGACTGGGTCGAGCGCGGCGGTGTTCGAGATCAACGGCACGACGCGGGGCATCCAGTACGACGGCCTGAACATCACCGGCAGCAGCGGCCCCACCTACGGCGGCGCGCTCTCGCTTGCGTTTGGCAACGGGTCGGCCTTCGACAACGCGGACGTGTTCAACCTGTTCGACTTCACGGGCGCTTCGTCCGGTGATTTCAGCAGCGTGACGTCGACCGGCTTCTACAGTGGCACGTGGTCGCTTTCGAGCGGCACGTGGTCGCTGCAGTCAGGCGGGCAGACGCTCACGTTCAGCCAGGCTGCCGGTAACCTCGTCGTCGTGCCCGAGCCGGCGGCGATCGCTCTGGTGGGCGTCGGTATCGCAGTAGTCGCATGGGCCCGTCGCAGACGGCGCTAGTTCGATACCAGCAGGGCTGCTTCGAGGCTGACTCCCATGAAACGGCAACGCGCGTTCACGTTGGTGGAGCTCCTGGTTGTGATCGCGATCATCGCGGTGCTGATCGGGCTGCTCCTGCCGTCGGTGCAGTCGGCCCGGGAGTCAGCCAGGCGAGCGCAGTGTAAAAACAACCAGAAGCAGCTGGGCCTCGCCCTCCACGGCCATCACGACGCCCACAAGCACCTGCCGTATCGCCAGGGAGGCTTGTGGTCGCAGAGCTCGTGCCGAATGAGTGGGCTGATCTTGCTGCTTCCGTTTCTCGAGCAGACGCCGCTCTACGACCGGATCGCGGCGAGCAACTTCGGCCCATGGCCGTGGGATGGCTCGGCCCACTGGCAGACCCAGGTCAACGGCTTCCTATGTCCGAGCGACGGCGCAGCAGGAACCAAGCAGCCGACTGAGCATGGCCGCACGAACTTCGTGTTCAGCGTCGGCGACACCATTCCGTGGGAATGGGTGGAGGTGGAAGAGAATCGCGGGCCCTTCGACTACAGCGGTGGGGACCTGGCGAGCAATGGGCGGGTGTTCGCGTTCAAGCAGATTTCCGACGGGCTCAGCAAGACGCTCGCCATGAGCGAGCGGTGCGTCGGCGTTGACGGTGGTTCGCTCAAGGGTGGCATCGTCGAGCACTACACCGCGCTGACGACGAATCCCGACACGGCCAGTCCGATCGCGTGCCTGTCTCAGATCGGTGCCGGAGGGCGGTATATCTCTGGTCGCACCACGCATGCGTGGGCAGGGCTGCGGTGGAACGACGGAAGGCCGGCGTTCGTGTCATTCAACACGATCATCGGCCCGAATGGGCCGTCGTGCTGGGAGGGCGGGTCGCACGCCAATCGGGGCCTCGCTCCACCGACCAGTTACCATCCGGGCGGGGTGAACGCCCTGCGGCTCGACGGTTCCGTGGTCTTTCTGCTCGACACGATCGACACGGGTGATCTGTCGCGGCCATGCCCGCGAGGCGGCCGTTCGCCGTATGGCGTGTGGGGTGCCATGGGGTCGCGGAATGGTGGTGAACCGGAGGGGTCCTGGTGACTGGTGACCGCTGCATCCGCGTCGGGCCTCGGGCGGCGGTCGGTGTCCGGGTGTTGCTGTTCGCCACCGGGGGCCTGTGGGTCGCCGGACTGTCCGGCTGTGGCCCTCGAACCAGACTCGAGGGCTTGGCACCCGTCGAGGGCACCGTGACGTTTCGGGGCAAGGCGGTCGAGGGAGCGACCGTCGTGTTCGTGCCAGCGACGGCTGGCAAGCGGGCTGCGATCGGGACGACCGATGCCACCGGACGATTCAGGCTCACCACGAAAGATCCCGGCGACGGCGCCCTTCCCGGGCCCTACGCGATTGCCGTGAGCAAGACGGAGGCCAGCGGTGGACTGTCCGCCGCTGAAGCCGAGGCATGGTCTCGGAAACGGGAGAACTTCGGCAAGTACCCGCCGGCGCCCACGATCACCGAGCACCTGCCGGGCAGATACAAGGCGGCAACGACGTCGGGTTTTCAGGCGACGGTGACGGCCGGACGCAATACGGTGAATCTAACGCTGGAAGACTGAGGACAGACGGAACATGCCGCTCGGCTGCGTCGTGACGAGAGCGGTCATCTGAACGAACATGTATTTCTCACCGGAGGGTCCGATCATGAGCGGTGGTTGCAGAACTGAGCGGTCGTGGCTGCGGGTGTTGCCGATGGCCGTGGTCGTGTCGTGCGGGCTTTCGGCTGCCATCGCGCAGGACAACTTCTGGACCGGGAGCACCAGCACGGACTGGAACACCGCGGGGAACTGGAGCCTCGGGAACGTGCCCACGGGTCAGAACGCGATCGTGGATAGCGCGCCGGCGAACATCGCCACCATCTCGGCGGACATTTCGGCGACGCCCAACGACATCGTCGTGCGGGGAGGTGGTCGCCTGGATCACACGGCGGGAACCGCCAGCACGGGCGGCGGGAGTTGGATGTTCGTGGGGCAGGACAGCACGCCGAGCATCTACAACCTTGCAGACACATCGGTCGGCGGTGGTGGCATCACCGGCTATGGGCAAGGCACGGGAACAGTGAACGCGACAGGAAATTTCCAACTAGCCGCGTGGGGCAGTAATCGCGTGGGGACCATGAACATCAATACAACCGGTGCCTTGAATGTCACAGGGGGCCTCCGCATTGGCAATGACGGCGGTTCGGTCGGGGTCATGAATTTGGAATCGGGCGCGGTGATCGTTGCAAACAGCAACACCGTGTATGCCGGGACGGAAAACAACATTGGCCATGCTGGCGGCGTCGCGACGCTCACTATTTCCGGAGGCTCCTTGAGCGTGTCGGATGTCCTGAGGCTTGGCAACGAAAGCGGGGGGCACGGAACGATCACGATGACGGGCGGCACCATTACCAAACTCGGAAATGGGCAGTTCCTCGTGGGCCACAACAACGGTGTGGGCGTCGTGGTGCAGAGCGGCGGCGCGATCAGTGTGAACAACGAGCTCTCCATCGGCAACGAGAACGCCGGTGCGTCGGGCACATACACGCTGAGCGGGTCGGGATCGCTCGACGTGGCGAATGAGGTCGTCGTAGGCCGTGAGGGTGGGACGGGCACTCTGAACGTGGACGGCGGCACGATCACCACCACCGGCAATGGCAACATGTACATCGGCCGCCGCAACGGCACCGGAACGCTGAATCAGACGGCCGGCGTGATCAGCGTGATCAAGGAGTTTGGCGTGGGAACGCGCGACGGGGACCAGGGCGGCGCCGGCACCTACAACCTGAGCGGCGGCTCCTTGGCGGCGACGAACACCATCTTCATCGGCAAGGAGCTGGGCTCTTCCGGCACGATGACGATGACCGGTGGCACCATGAGCACGAGCGACAAGCTGCAGATCGGCCACAACCAGGCGACGGGGGTTGTCACGCAGAGCGGCGGCGTCGTGACCGTGCAGAACGAAGTTCACATCGGCAACGAGACCAGCGCGTCCTCCGTGGGCACCTACACGCTCAGCGGCTCGGCGGAGTTGAATGTCGGCAACGAGGTGCTTGTGGGCCGCGACAATGGCACGGGCACCTTCAATCTCGACGGGGGCACCGTCACGACGAAGAAGATCGAGGGTGGCACCGGCAACGCGACCGTCAACTTCAATGGCGGCATCCTCAAGGCCAAGGAGAACCAAGGGGCCTTCATCACGAATCTGGACGTGGCGAACGTGCAGGCCGGCGGGATCTTCATCGACAGCAACGGGTTCGATCTGGGCATCAGCCAGACGCTCACGGGCACGGGCGGCTTGACGAAGATCGGCTCGGGCGTCCTCGAGTTCTCCGGCACGGTCACGTACACCGGCGACACGAACGTGGCTGCGGGTACGCTCCGGCTTGCCAATGGCGCGGCCCTCGCGTCGAGTAGAATCGTGACACTCACCGGCGCCGTCGTATCTCTCACGCCAGTGCTCCAGACGACCGTGGGTGGACTCGCCCCGAATGCCGGCGGCCTGACCGACGCGGGCACCGGCTTCGTCACGGTGGCGGCCGGCCTGCCAGTGGCCGACATGCTCACGGCGCTCCTCGCCGGTCGTGGCGACGGCTCGTGGACCGGCACGAGCGGCATCACGTCGAGTGCGGCCGCGGCGGATCTGGCCGCGAGCATCCCGCGATCCGTGGGCTGGCTCGACAACGGTGACGGCTCCGTGGCGTTCGCC
>CAXNJC010000150.1:0-4769 GCA_964202525.1 Pirellulales bacterium | reverse complement strand
AATCCCGTGGTGCTCGAGGAACTCGTGGACCTTCATCGCGAGTCGGGGCTCCGCTGGCTCGTGGGGCCGCTCACTTCGTCGCCGGCACCATGCCCTCGACCATCGCGCGGAAGCCGTCGGCGTGCTTCGCCACCGTGGCCGCGGGACCGTAGAACTTGAGGAAGTAGTTGCCGTCCGGCCCCTCCACGATCGCGGCCAGCATCCGGTAGCCGGGCCGCTCGATCGTCGCGCCGCCGGCGAACGGACCGCCCGGCGAGTCCTTGTAGGTGCCCGCGATGTCCACGAGCGTGACGTCGCGGCCGGCCACCTTCAGCTTCTTGACGGCCGACTTGTCCTTCGTGTTGGAGCCGTCGGGCTGGGCGAACTGTCCGTACCACCGCTCGATGTTGGCCTCGACCGATCCCCCGGCGCCCATCACCGTCATTCGGCCCGGGGCGAGCGCGGCCGCGTCGGCGCCGGCTCCCTCCGACGGGATCGCAAACTCCGTCTCCACGATGCCCGACTTGGGCTGCACCCGCTGCCATCCGGAGGGAGCCTCGAGGGAGATCGCGCCGTCGGCGATCGTGAACACCGTCGCAGCCTCGGCGACGGCCGGCTGCGCCCGCGTCGGAACCGCGGTCAGACCGATGGCGAGCACAAGCACCGCAGCGGCGACGCTGCGAACGGACACTGGGGCGACGGGCATGCGGACCTCAGAAGGGGAGGGACGTATGGACGACTCGGGTGAGGGTAGCACACCGGCGGGCCGTCTGCTCACCGCCGGCCGGGCCCCGGAAACGGCGGAGGATATCGCTCCGGAAACGCCGCGCCGATCGGCTTCCAGTCGGGCCAGTCCGACCGCCACACGACCTCGCGGCCGGTGGCCTGCCCGGAGTCGAGCCAGGCGAGCATGTCGGGCTCGCGGAGCGCGGCGGATGGCTGCCCGCCCGGGATGGCGACGTACCAGTACAGCACGTCGGCGGCGTCGTCCTCCTCGATCTGCAGATCCGCCGTCGGGTCGGGATCGACCTGGGGCGCGTCGGCCGCCGCGGCACCATCGAGGCCGCCGGGCGTGGCGGAGGCGACGAGCAGCAGCTCCGGGAAGCCGACGGCGGCGGCCGGGTCGAGCGACACGATCGTCGCCACGGCGGGGGCGGCCGCGACCGCCATGGCGGGGCCGGCCTGCGGCGCCGGCGCGGTGGCCGCCAGCGGCACCGCTGCGAGGGGAATCCGAAACCGCGCCCCGCAGGTGGGACAGATCCCCTTCTTGCCGGCCAGGTAGTCCTTGACCTTCATCCGGTGACCGCTCGGACAGGAGACGACGATTCCCATGATCCTGACGCGGTCTCGAGGGGGAAGAGCGACTGCCGGATTCTCCAGGGCCGCCCCGGCGCGGGCAAGCCGCGTGCCATCCTTGTGAACGGAACGCGGGCGGCGTACGCTCCCCCCATCGGCCCGGCACGTTCGTCGTCGACGGGCCGCCATCCCCCTTCGGAGCATCAGTCGCCATGCCGCGGCGCGAGTCCCCCACCTCCCCGTCCGAGTCCCCGGAGCAGGAGGAGGATCGCGGCCCGGTGGAATTCGCGATCGTCGGCGACCTCACCGACAACGAGGGGGAGTTGACCGATCGGCTGCTCGGAATTCCCCCGGGCGGCGAATGCACGATCTACTTCGATTCGCCGGGCGGCAGCCCCTACTGCGCGATGTCGCTCGTGAGCCTGCTGCGGCTGCGCGACGTCCGCGCCACGGCCGTGGTCACCGGGGAATGCTCGTCGGCCGCGCTCTGGCCGTTCGCGGCCTGCGGCCGCCGCGTGGTCACGCCCTACAGCGTGTTTCTGTTCCATCCCATGAAGTGGCAGAGCGAGGAGCACATCGGGATCCGCGAAGCGGCCGAGTGGTCGCGTCACTTCGCCGACCTCGAGCGCGAGATGGACGTGCTCCTCTGCAACCTCTTCGGCCGCTCGAGCGACCTGATCACCGAGTGGATTCGCACGCACCGCTACGTGACCGGCCCCGAGATGGCCAAGGCGGGGCTCGCCGAACTCGTCGGCCTCGAGCCGCTGGCCGGCCTCCGTCCTGAGGACTGATCGCGCGGCACCGCCGCGGATTCAACTGCGATAGTCGCCGTGGCAGGCGTCACACGACTTCTTGAGGTCCCCCGCCGCCGAACGGGCCGCCTCGTAGTTCTTCTCGACGCAGGCGGCGCGAAGCCGCAACGCCGCATCCCGCATGGCCGAGGCGTAGCCGCGGTAGGTGTCGTCGTCGTGATACTCGAAGTCGGGCTGCTGGACCGCCTCGCCGATGGCGGCCACCATCTCGGCGTCGTGCACCAGTTCGGCGAGCCGGCGGTCGAACTCCGCCTTCGACGCCATGCCGGCGCCGACGCCCGTCTCGGCCGCTTCGAGCCGCGTCATCAGGGCCGGCCGACCGGCGACCTGGCTCCAGCGGAAGTCGTCCTCGAGGTCGGCCTGCCGTTCCGGTGAGCCGCCGTCGAGCATCGCCTCGAGGTCGGCGAGGCCGAGCTTCGACTCCGCAAGCGACTGGTCGGTGCCGACCTTGCAGTTGAAGCCCACGCGGGCGAACAGGTCGCGGGCCTGCTCGGCGTCCTTCTTCCAGCGGACGTCCTGGTCGTAGGCGGCGATCACCGCGAATGCCAGCGCGATCGAACTGAAGGCCTCGCGTGCCTTCTCATAGCCGCCGCCCTTGAAATCGGAGGGCCGGGCGGTGGCCTCAGCGACCACCGACTTCATGTCCTTGATCTCGTCGGTGAGCGTGCCCTCCGACACCAGGGCCGACCAGCGGAACCCGCCTGCGGCCCCTGCGCCGGGGGCCGCAGCCTGGGCCGCCGCCGGAGCCACCGCACGCGGTGCCAAGGCCGGCCGTGGCCCATCGAGCGTGGAAAAGGCGTCGTCGAAGAAGGTGCCCGCGGTGCCCTTGTCCCACGCACCGGTCGGCGGGGCCGACCGCCTGACGGGCTTCGCAGCCCGATCGGCGCGGGCATCACCGCCGGCCATGACCGCCAGGATCGTCCCGAGCAGAACCGTCGCGAGCAGGACCGGGCCACGGCCCTTCCCAAACCCCGCCGCGTTCCCTGTCTGCCTCGGCATGACCGCGCGTTCCCGTGGCTCGGACGGCCCGCCGGACGCCCGGAAAGCCTACCCGAATCATACCCATCCCGGCCCCATCCCGGCCCCATCCCGGCCCCAAGCTCGCCTTGACCCCGCGGCCCTCCGGCGTCACTCTCCCGACCCGACGCCGGGCGATCAGGCCGGCCAGGCAACAGCATTTCAGATCCGAGGAGATTCGGCAGCATGCGCCCCGCCCAGTCGATCGGTCACCGTCGTTTCCGCCACTGCCTTGCCTGGAGGGCCGCCGTCGGCTGCCTCACGACCGCGCTGCTCTCCGGGTGCTCGTCGTCGTCCGCGGGCTCCGCCGGCACGGAGCCGGCCAAGACCGCCGTCGTCAAGTTTCTCGACGCCATGAAGCGCGGCGACGACGCCGGCGCGCGGGACATGCTCACCCGAGTCGCGAAGGCGAAGACCGAGGAACTGGGCATCTCAGTGGCCCCGCCGGTCGCCGACACCGCCACCTACACCGTCCGCGAGTGCGAGATGGTCAGCGACACCAACGACCTGGCCCACGTGGCCACGACCTGGAGCGACACCGACGAGACCGGCGGCCGGACCACGGAAAACATCGTCTGGGCCGTGCGGCTCGACCCGGAGGGCTGGCGAGTGGTCGGGATGGCGATGCGGATCTTCGAAGACATGCCGCCCCTGCTCCTCAACTTCGAGGACCCGCAGGACATGGTCGCCAAGCAGGAGATGGTGGCCGAGGAGCTGACGCGTCGCGCCGCCAAGGCCGCCGGACAGCCCGAGGCACGCACCGCCCGGGGCAGCGGTCCGGCCCCCGCGCCGGTGAAGTGATTCTGGCGGCGGGAGGCCCACGGCCCCGCCAGCCCCTTGCCCGCTGCATTCGGAGGCCGCCCGCCGAGGGAGGCCTCACGGTTTGCGAAACCGGCATTTTCTCGCCAAAGCCCCCACTTTCTTGACATCCGGGGCTCGGCTGATAGGTTTTCAGCCAAGTTTGCCTAACCGGTCCGGTCTACCTGACCGGCAGGGTTTCTCGCATCTCGCGGTGACCCTGCGATCCGGAGCGGCGAAGACAAGACTGCTGCGGTCCGGTAGCCGTCCCGGATCGGTTTTCAGTTCGTGACGGCTTCGACTGGACGCAGTTCGCGTTCCGTTCCTTCACTGGAGGTTCTGATGAAGCGGTATCTCGGTTTTGCTCTCGCGATGTTCTTCGCGATCGTGGCCATCGCCCTCGTCGGTGGCGACTCGGGCGCGATCGCCGGCCACGGCTGCCACGGCGGCCGGAAGTGCCATGGCGGCCTGTTCGCCAAGCACCGTGCCAACAAGTGCCACGGCGGCCTGCTCGCCAAGCACCGTGCCAAGAAGGCTGCCCGCTGCCACGGCGAAGAGGCCGTCGCGTGCGAGTCGGCTTGTGACTCGGGCTGCGATTCGGGCTGCGGCGAGGCCGTCTCGAGTGGCGACTGCGGCAGCTGCGGCGGCGAGGCCGTCGCGTCCGAGGGTTGCTCGGGCTGCGGTGGCGGTGAGGTCGTCGGCGGCGAGGTCATCAGCGGCGGTTGCGCCGGCGGTGACTGCAGCGGTGCTGGCGTGATCTCCGAGGGCGTTCCGACCGAGGTCGCCCCCGAGGCCCCGGCCGCCCCGGCTGCCGAGCCCGCCAAGACCTGAGCGAATCCAGTGTGTGCCCCGCGGGCCGACAGGCCC
>CAXNJC010000149.1:0-4794 GCA_964202525.1 Pirellulales bacterium | reverse complement strand
CGATTCCTTGAGGGCGTATCCGAACCGCTCGAGAAACGCGATGTCGCGGCGGATGTTCTTGTCGGACATCTCGTCGATCACGCCGCGGGACTGCAGTCGTACCTTGAGCTCGCCGGTGGAGAGCGGCTGGCGGGCGCCGAAGAGGATGTCGATCAGGTGGAACACCCGAAGCAGCTGTTCGTGCCGGCTGATGGAATCCACGACCGCCTCCGCTGGACCGCCGGCCACCACGCCTGCGGGATGTCGAAGATACCCTCCCGGCCGCAAGGCCAGCCCCCCCGCGGGATGGAATGACGGGACCACGGGTGTCCCGCGGCGACCGATACTCCCGACATCGGGCCGTCCTGCGGCCGCCGACCGCCACGAGGCAGAACGATGCCGCCCAGCCAGTCCCTCACCCGAATCGCCGCCACGCTCCTGACCGTCGCCGCACCGCCGTTCGGCGGACTGCCGCCGCGCCGCCGGCGGTATCGGCTGCTGGTCGTGGGCCAGGCCGTGATGCGTCGGCCGCCCGCCCCGGGTGAGCCCTGGCGAGTCGATGTCGCCACCGACGGGTCGTTCCTGCCGGTGATGCCGCGCTCCGCCGCCGCCCTGTCACGGGCCCTCGCCACCGGCGACCGGCTGGGCGCCGCGCTCCTCGAGCCCAGGGACGTGCCGATGATCGGCCCGCTGCTCCGGCCCGCACTCCGCGACCGCGCCGCGTCGAGCGGAGTCGAGATCTACGGCTGGGCGCTGCTCTACGAACTCGCTGGGCAGCCCGGCATCGGCCTCGTCGACCCGCACGACGACGTTCCCGGGATGCCGGCCTGCTACGAGTCGCCCGCCGAACTCGTCGACCGACAGGACTACCTCGCCGCCCGCGGCATTCGCACGCGGGCGCTCGCGGTGGTCTCGCAGCGGACCGACTTCGACCTCGGGGGAGGGGTGTGGTGGAACCGGTACTGCCCGCGAGCCCGCTGGCAGCGTGCCTGCGGGCACGCCCTGCCGGGGCCGTAGCGGCGGCGGGGGACGGCGCTCAGCCGCCTGACGTGAGCTCGTCCTGGAGCACCAGCCAGCGTTCCTCGGCGGCCGCGAGCTTCTCGGCCGTGGCGGTCACCGCGGCATGCAACCGCACGGCCTCG
Organism: Pirellulales bacterium; assembly: GCA_964202525.1. Classification (GTDB taxonomy): domain Bacteria; phylum Planctomycetota; class Planctomycetia; order Pirellulales; family UBA1268; genus QWPN01. The sequence continues at coordinate 3,673 of CAXNJC010000149.1, read as the reverse complement.
GCGGCATCGGAGGTGGCGAGCAGGGCCTCGTTGGCCTGCCGCTTGTCGGCGTCGAGCCGGGCGATCGTCTTCTCGAGCGTGGCGATCTCCTTGCGGATCTCGCGGTCGTTCCGCCCGGCCGGCCGCGGTGCCGGCCGACCGGCGTCGCCCCCCCGGGGGGCTGCGACCCGACCGCCGCGGCCCGCGGCCGCCTCGGCATCGTCGATCTCCTTCGACACGCCGGCGAGATAGGTCGCATACGTGCCGAGCGTGTTGACCACGCGGCCGTCCTTCACCTCGATCACCGTCGTGGCCACCGCCTGCATGAAGGAGCGGTCGTGGCTCGTGAACACCACCGTGCCCTCGTAGGCGACGAGTGCCGCCGCGAGCGCGTCGACCGTCTCCACGTCGAGGTGGTTGCCAGGTTCGTCGAGCACGAGCACGTTGAAACTGCCGAGCAAGAGCCCGGCGAGGCAGAGCCGGGCTCGCTCCCCACCGGAGAGCACCTTCACCTTCTTCTCGACGCCCGAGCCGCGGAACAGCATCGCCCCGGCCACGTCGAGAATCCGCTGCTGTTTGGTGCCGATCGCCGCGGCCCGCTCGAGATGCTCGAGCACCGTCTGATCCTCGCGGATGCTCGTGTAGACGTGCTGGGCATAGACGCCGAGCTCGCAGCCGTAGCCCCACCGCGCCTCCCCGGCGAGCGGTGCGAGCGACCCGACGAGCGTCCGCAGGAACGTGGTTTTCCCCTGACCGTTGTCGCCCACGATCGCCGCCCGCGAGCCGTGCTCGATCTCGAGATCGATGCCTGCGGCGATCACGCGGTCGGGATAGCCGATCGCGAGCCCCCGGCAGCGGAGAGCCGGGCCCTTCCGCGGGCTCACGGCGGGGCACTGGATCGCGGCGGTGGGGGCGGCCGTCGCCACCTCCTCCACCTCCAGCCGCTCGAGCTGCTTGGCCTTCGACTTGGCCCGCGACGCGGTCGAGGCCCGCGCCCGGTTGCGGGCGATGAAGTCCTCGAGTTGGCGGCGCTTGGCGAGCACGGCCGCGTTCGTCCGTTCGACGTGCGCCGCCCGTTCCCGCTGGTACTCGAGGAAGGCGTCGACCTTGCCCGGATACATCGAGAGCGATCCCGCGGTGAGGTCGAGGGTCTGGTCGCAGGTGGCCCCCAGAAACGCCCGGTCGTGCGACACGATCAGGCAGGCTTCCCGATAGCCGCGGAGGAAGTGCTCGAGGAGGATCTGCGTCCGCAGGTCGAGGAAGTTGGTGGGCTCGTCGAGGAGTAGGAGGTTGGGCTCGTGGAGCAGGAGGGCCGCCAGCTTCACGCGAGTCTGCCAGCCGCCCGAGAGTTCGGCGACCGGCCCGGTCAGCCGCCCGCCCTTGATCTCGAAGTCACCGGCCACCTCCCCGCACTTCCACTCGGCCTGGCCGCTGTCGCGCCGTAGGAAGTCGAGCGCCGACTCCCCCGGCAGGAACGGATCGTGCTGCCGCAGGTAGCCGATCCTGAGCCGCGGATGGCGGACGATCTCGCCGGAGTCGAGGTCTTCCTCGCCGAGAATCACGCGGAGCAGGGTGCTCTTTCCGGCACCGTTGCGGCCGATGAACCCCACCCGGCCGTCGTCCGTGATCGTGGCCGAGGCCTCGTCGAGGAGCACCTGATCGCCGTACCGCTTGGAGGCGTTCTTGATATCGAGCAGGACCGCCATTTAGGATTCGCTATCAGGTACCGAGGCCGACCAGGGCCCGAGATCGTACCACCACCCCCGCGTCACTCAGCAAGGACTCGTTCATGCCTCCCACCTCGCGTCGCGGTTTTCTCGGCACGACCACCCTCGCCGGCGCCGGCTACTTCGTGGCGGCGGGCAGCCGTCCGGCTCGCAGCGCTTCGGCCAACGAGGAGCTCACGGTCGCCTGCATCGGGGTGGGTGGCAAGGGGGGCAGCGACTCCGACAACGCCGCCCTCTTCGGCCGCGTGATCGCGATCTGCGACGTCGACCGCAACACCCTCGAGAGCAAGGGCAAGGGGGAGAAGTTCAAGGATGCCGAACGGTTCACCGACTACCGCGAGCTGTTGGCCAAGCACGGCAACCGCATCGACATGTGCACCGTGTCGACGCCCGACCACATGCACGCGCCGGCCACCCTCGAGGCCATGCGGCTGGGCATCTCCTGCTACACGCAGAAGCCGCTGACCCGCACGATCTACGAGGCGCGGCTGCTCACCCAGGTGGCCCAGGAGATGGCCAGCAAGGGCGTGGTTACGCAGATGGGCAACCAGGGCACCGCCCTCGACTCCTCCCGCGAGGCGATCGCGCAGATCAAGTCGGGCGTGCTCGGGCCGCTCAAGGAGGTCTACTGCTGGTCGAACCGTCCCGTCTGGGCGCAGGGCCCCGGCCGCCGCATGAGCATGCGGAAGTATCAGGCCCAGGCCATGAACGAGGTCGACGAGCAGGAGGATGCCACGACCACCGCCGAGGAGGTGGCCGACATCGTCGCCGACCTCGTGAAGAAGAAGCAGGCGGAGGTGGCCAAGGCCCTGGAGCGGGTTGACTGGAAGGCCTGGCTGGGCGTCGCCCCGGGGCGGGAGTTCTGGCCGGGGCTCTACCACTCGTTCCAGCACCGCGGCTGGTGGGACTTCGGCACGGGCGCCCTCGGCGACATGGCGTGCCACCAGCTCACCGTGCCGTTCGCCGCCTGCGGACTGCGGGACCCGATTTCGGTGCAGGCCCGGACGACCGGCCACGACTTCGACAGCTTCCCCGCCAGCTCGATCATCAGGTTCGAGTTCCCGGCGACGGCCGAGCGGCCCGCGATCCCGTTCTGGTGGTACGACCGCAAGGGCAACAAGCCGCCCATGGAGGTCTTTTCGAAGTGGGGCATCGAAAAGGTGTCCGACAGCGGCGTGCTCGTGGTCGGTGAGAAGGGAGCCTTCTACAGCACCGACGACTACTGCGGCAAGTACGAGCTCAAGGGCGTCGACAAGGTCACCGTCGACTACGAGAAGGCCCAGGATCAGGGCAAGGGCTTCGACGTCAACAACATGTTCGAGTTCTTCCGCGCCAAGCGGGAGGGCGACCCGAGGATCGCGAAGTCGAACTTCATCGACCGGGCCGGGCCGCTCACCGAGACGATCCTCCTGGGCAACCTCGCCGTCTGGGCGGCCGCCAAGGGGGGCGCCGACGGGGAGATGGGCGACTGGGGCGAGAAGGTCGAGTGGGACGCCAAGAAGCTCGAGGTCACCAACCTGGCGGCACTCAAGACGCCGAAGGTGGCCGACCTCATCAAGCCCGTGTACCCCTCCGGCTACCGCCTGGACTGACCCATCATGCGTTGTTCGTCGCTGCTGCTCGCCGGCTGTCTCCTCGCGGCTCAGGGTGTCCGTGCCGCCGATCCGGCCGACGTGGCCGCCGCCCGCGCCCGGGTCGAGGCGATCGCCGGTGCCACGTGCACGGGCGGCGACACGCTCACGGAGATCGTGATTCCCGACGGCTCCGGCATCACGGCCGACGACGTCGACCTGCTCGCCCGGCTCGACGGGCTCACGAAGCTGCAGATCCTCAACTGCCGGGAGTTCGACGACGCGCTGGTAACGCGGCTGGCGGGCCTGGGCGGCCTGACGACGCTCGCGATCACCAACAGCGGCATCGGCGACGCCGGCGTCGAGACGATCGCCGCGTCGTTTCCGAACCTCGTC
>CAXNJC010000148.1:0-4803 GCA_964202525.1 Pirellulales bacterium | reverse complement strand
GGTCCGGGCAGCGGGCTCCGAGCGCGGCGACGAGTGCGGGCACGGGCGCGAGGCCGCCGATGTGCACGTCGCGGACGCCGCAGCTGATCGGCTGCCGGCCCGAGGCGAGGTTCGTGAAGAAGTGCCTGTGGTACTCCTCGAAGTAGGTGTCGCGGTGCCAGCCAGGCTCCAGCATCAGGGCCACGTAGCGATCGAGCCAGCGCTCGGGATCGTAGTCGCGATCCCGGCGGACGAGGTCGTGGAGCTCCAGGGCGAGGCGGAAGTTGAGCGTGTTCTCCCCGGCCGCGAGAAACTGGTGGTAATGCACCCCGCGCTTCCCCCAGTGCGCCGCCTGCTCGCGGAGGATGTCGAACTTCGCCGCCGGGGGAGTCCACTGCGACCGCCAGAGGATGCTGTCGGGGTGCGGGTTTCGCGGCGCCGCGTAGTCTGCGAGCTCGCCGTAGTCGCGGTCGAGCGCCCGCTGGTCGTAGTACCAGTGCACCGGCATCGCGACGGCGTCGGCGATCAGGGCGCCGAGAAAGGACGAGGCCGCGGCGTGGTCGGCGTCGGGGGCGAGGTTGCTCATGCCTGGAGGTTCCGCTGGAGGAACGTGGTCACGCGGGCGTCGCGGCAGCGGTCGAAGAACTCCGTGGGCGTCGCGTGCACCGGGCAGCTGCCGGCGGCGATGAGGGCGATCTCGTCGGCCACGCGGCGGGCGAAGCCCATCTCGTGCGTCACGAGCACGAACTGCGTGCCGCCGGCCTTGAGCTCGCCGATCATCTCCAGGACCTCGGCAGTCATTTCCGGGTCGAGCGCTGACGTGGGCTCGTCGAGAAACAGCCGCTGCGGCTGCACGACCAGCGCACGGAGGATCGCCACCCGCTGCTTTTGGCCGCCCGAGAGTTCGGCGGGCCGCTTGTGGGCGTGGGCGGCCAGGCCGAACCGTGCCAGCGGCTCCCGCACCCGCTCCCGGGCCGCGGCCTCGGAAAGGCCGTGGACGTGGACGAGGGGCAGGAAGAGGTTCTGCATCGCGGTGAGATGGGGGAACAGATTGTATGCCTGGAAAACCGTGCCCACGGTGCGGCGATAACGGAGCAGGCTCGCCTCGTCGGTCGGGAGGCGCACGCCGTCGAAGGCCACGGTGCCGGCGACCGGTACGTCGAGCCCGGCCAGGATCCGCAGGAGCGTCGACTTGCCCCCCCCGGACGGCCCGACGAGCACGAGCGCCTGGATCTCGCCCGTCGCGAGCGAGAGGCCGTCCAGCACGGTCGTGGCCGCGGCGGTGCGGGGGTCGGTGAAGCGCTGGACGAGGCCGCGGATCGCGAGGTTCATGCGGCCTCGTAGCGGAACCGCCGCTCCAGCCACCGGGAGAGCGCCGAAAGCGGCAGGGTGAGGGCCAGGTAGCCCGCGGCCAGGGGCAGGTAGCTTTCGAGCGTCGAGTAGGTGGCCGAGTTGACGTTGCGGGCGGCGAACGTGAACTCGCCGACCGAGAGGATGGAGAGCAGCGACGAATCCTTGACCAGCGACACGAGCTGGCCGGCCACGGAGGGGAGCACGATCCGCACCGCCTGGGGCAGCACGACGAGCCGCAGCACCTGCCAGGGGGTGAGCCCGATCGCCCGGCCGCTGTCGATCTGCGCCTTCGGGATGGCGTCGAGTCCGCCGCGAAAGATCTCGGCCATGTAGGCCCCGCTGAAGAGTGCCAGCACCAGCACGCCGACGGCCGTGCGATAGTCGGTACCCACCTGCATCGCGGCGGCGATCACGTACCAGCCCACGAGCAGCTGCACGAGCAGCGGCGTGCCGCGGATCAGCTCCACGTAGATCCGCGCGGCCGCCTCGACCAGCGGCCACGTCGACCGCAGCATCAGCGCCACGACGATCCCGATCAGGCTGCTCACGACGAGGGCCGCGAGGGATACGGCGACCGTCATCCACCAGCCTTTCCAGAAGGCTGCGCGGTACTCCCAGACCAGGCCCCAGTTCCAAGTGTTGTCGAGCCGCGAGAACGCCCAGCCACAGCCGGCGGCCAGGAGGGCGAGCACGATCAGGTGGGCGAGCCAGCGGGGCATGCGAAGAGTGTACCCAGTCAGGGAAGGGGCTTCCTGGCGTGGCCCCCGCCCCGGCCCGCATCGCTCACGCGATTGCGGCTTCCTGATGCACGTCCTGAACGCGGAGCGGCGCACGGCCCCGGCCCGCATCGCTCATGCGTCGGCGGCTTCCTGATCCCCGCTCTGAAAGCGTAACGGCGTCAGCCGTACGGCCGCACCACGCTACGCCCGGGCCGCACGGCCTCGGCCCGCATCGCGCACGCGATTGCGGCGGTGCGTCAGAAATAAAACGGGATCCCGTGATCCTTGAAATACGCCTTCTGCTCCGCGAGAAACTCGTCGCCGAGGCGGTCGAAGCCGCCGGCCGCGCGGAACTGCTCGAGAAACTCGTTGATCTGCCGACGCAGGTCGTCGTTGCCCTGCTTGAGGCCCACCGCCCACGCTTCCTCTTTGAACGGCGTCAGGGCGGCCCGCGTCTTCGCCGGGTGCTTCCGGTGGTTGGTGTAGACCGACATCGAGTCGTAGATGAACGCGTCGGCGCGGCCCTGGATCACCTCCAGCACGGCGGCAGCCTCGCTGTCGAGCACGAGCACACGGGCCTGCTCGAGCGTGGCGGCCGCCCACTGCTGGCCCGTCGTTCCCTGCTTCACCGCCACGACCCGCCGCGGGGCGTCGAGGTCGTCGGCCGATCGCACGGGCGACTTCTCCGCGATCAGCAGGGCCAGGCCGGTCTTGAGGTAGGGATCGGAGAAGGCGATCGACCGCGCCCGCTCGGGGGTGGCGGTCATCGACGAGATCACGCAGTCGACGTGGCCGGCCTTGAGGGCAGGAATGAGGCCGTCGAAGGCGATGTTCTGGATCACCACCGGCCTGCCGAGATGCCGGCCCAACGCCTCGGCGAGCTTCACGCTCACGCCGGCCGGCCGGCCCTGCGGGTCGGTCATCTCGAACGGGGGATACGAGAGCTCCATGCCCACGCGGAGCGGTTCGGCGGCCGCGGCCATCGACGCCACGAGGAGCAATCCGGCCAGGGCGGATCGAAGGGGGTGTGTCATGGGCGGAAGTCTACGTCCGCCGACGTCCGGCGTGTCAGCCGCGGCGGCCGCCCGAGGGCATGCCGAGCTGGGTGCGGCGTTCCTCCATGGCCCGCCGATACTCCGATCGCTGGGCCCGCTGCTCGGGGGTCGACTGGTCGAGCCGCCGCTTGCTGCGCTCGTTGCGGGCTTCTTCCGAGCCGCGGCGGTTGCCACCAGCCGTCGCGCCGCCGCCCGGGCGACCGCCGCCGGCAGTAGGACCGCCGCCGGGAGGGCCGCCGCCCTGGCCACCGCGGCCCCCAAATCCGCCGGCCTGCTGACCGCTGGCCGCCCGGTCTTGATCCCGTTTTTCACGCTCGGCCTGCCATTGCCTGCGCCGCTCCTCGTCGGCCTTGATGCGACGATCGAGTTCCGCCTGCCGCTTGTCCGGGGGCAGGGCGAAGTAGGATGCGGACTCAGCCCGCTCCCGGGCCTCCCACAGTCGGCCCATCTGTTGGCCGACCTGCTCGCGATACTGGGGTGGCACGTCGCGCATCTTCTCGAACATCGACCGCGAACTCGGCGCGGACGCGAATGGCACCTCGCCGCGAGCGACGCGGTCGTATTCGGCCAGCTGCTGGTTGACCACCTGCTCGATCTCCGCGACCGCTTGGGGAGACGAGAAGAATCCCAGCAGCCAGAGCACCGGCATGGCGATCAACGCGAGAAGGGCGAGCACGCCCCCTGCCCACTTCGCAAACCGGGCGACGGCTCCCTGCTTGTTTTTTTCGGCCGCCAAGGCCGCCACCGCCCGCCGCTTGTCCGCCGTGGATGCCATGACTCGTCTCCGTTTTGGAAAGGATAGCGTCGGCGCGGACCGCCGCCACGTGGATTCAACGGTGGGCTGACCGGAAAGTCGCAGCCGCTCGGGGCGGACCTCGCGGGCCGACCTGCAGGGCGGCGGAAACCTGCGTTAGAGCCCGCGAAACGCCGCGTCGAGCACGTCGAGCAGGAAGTCGGCATCGGCCGCGGTGAGGCACATCGGCGGCTTGATCCGCAGCACGTTGCCGTGGAGGCCCCCCTTCCCGATCAGCAGGCCGAGCTCCCGGCAGCGCTCGAACACCCGCGCACACTCCTCCTTGGCGGGCGCCTTGCCCACCCGGTCTTTCACGAGCTCGATCCCGAGCATCAGCCCCAGGCCGCGGACGTCGCCGATCAGGTCGTGCCGCCGGGCCAGGTCGTGGAAGCCCACCTTGAGCTTCGCCCCGAGGGTCGCGGCGTTGGCCTGGATGCCGTCCTCGTCGATCACCTGAAGCACCGCGCGGCCCTGCGTGCAGACCACGGGGTTGCCGCCGAAGGTGTTGAAGTGGATCCGCGAGGTGAGGGCCTGGGCGATCGCCGGGGTGGTCACCACGGCCGCGAGCGCCGCGCCGTTGCCGATGCCCTTGGCCATGGTCACGATGTCGGGGATCACGCCCTGCGTTTCGAAGCCCCAGAAGTGGGAGCCGGTGCGGGCGAAGCCCGACTGCACCTCGTCGGCGATGCACAGGCCGCCGGCCGCGCGGACATGCTCGTAGGCGGCCTTCAGGTAGCCGTCGGGAAACACCACCGCCCCGCCCACGCCCTGGATGCTCTCGGCGATGAAGGCGGCCACCTTCCCGGGCGTGCCGAACTCGATCAGGTTCTGCACGTCGGCGGCATAGTTCCTGCCGGCGTCGGGGTCGTCGTAGCCATAGGGGCCGCGGAGCCGGTCGGGAAAC
>CAXNJC010000147.1:0-4809 GCA_964202525.1 Pirellulales bacterium | reverse complement strand
GTCGGGGCACCTCGAGGCGGGGCACTTCGAGCACGCCGCGCTGCCGTTCGCGATCTCGGACGTGTCGGCCGACTTCGCGGCCGATCGCGGCGGGATCGTCTGCGGCCGAATCGAGGCGCATTCCGGCTCCACGCTGCTGCGCGGGTCGGGCCGGCTTGCCGGGTGGGATGCGGCTGCCGACTTCGACCTCGTGGTCGAGGCGGAGCGGATGGCGGTGGGGCACCATTGGGAGGGCTTCATGCCGGCGGCGGTGGCCGCGCACTGGAGCAAGCTCCTCCCGGCGGGCGAGGTCGACGTGCGGGCCCACGTGGTCCGTCAGGCCGGCGCCGTGCGGCCCGACGTGTCGCTCCGCTGCCGCAACGTGTCGCTCACGTACTACCGCTTCCCCTATCGCGTCGACCGCACGGTGGGCACGGTCACGCTCAAGGACACGCAGCTCGCGATGCACCTCACGGGTGAGGCGGGGGGGCACCCCGTGCACGTGGAAGGCGTGGTGGCCACCACGGCCGGCGGTCCGGGGTTCGTGGAGGTCCGGGGTGAGGGGATGCGGATCGACGATCAGCTGCTCGCGGCGCTGCCGCCGCGGAGTGCCGAGATCGTCCGCTCGCTGCGTGCCGCCGGCACCTTCGACTTCGCGTTCCGACACGAACGGTCGCCCGAGCTGCCGGGCGGATTCGCCAACACGCTCGGCATCCGACTCGCGCAGTGCAGCCTCGCCTACGCCGGCTTTCCGTATCCGCTGGGCAACGTCTCGGGCTTCGTCCACATGGACCGCGGCAACTGGACGATCCGCGACGTCGTCGGCTCCAACGACACCGGCGTCGTGCGGTGCTCGGGCCGACTCGTCCGCGTCGGCGACGACGACGGCGAACTCACGCTCGACCTCGCCGGCACCGACGTCGTGCTCGAGAAGGAACTCCGCGACGCGCTGCCTCCGGGCATGCGGCGGATCTGGGACGACGTCGATCCCCGCGGGAATGCCGAGTTCACGGCCCGCGTGCGCCACGGCGTGAAGGCCCGTCGCACCGAGGTCGAGCTCGAGGCGACGCCCCGCGGCGACACGGTGTCGATCGAGCCCGCCTGGTTTCCCTACCGCCTCGAGCGGCTGCGAGGTCGGCTGCGCTGGCAGGATGGTCGGCTGCACTTCGACGGCGTCCGCGGAGCGCATGCCCGGACCACCGTGTCGGCGGAGGGGATGTGCCGGTTCACGCCGGACGGCGGCTGGCACATCTCGTTCGAGCGGCTCGTCGCCGATCGCTTTCGGGCCGATCACGACGTCCTGCGGGCCCTGCCGCGAGGGCTCGAGCAGGCGGTGTCGAGCGTGCAGCTCGGGGGCATGCTCTCGGTCGACGGCGCGCTCGAGATCTACTCGACCGCTCCCGTGACCGTCGCGGGGCCGGGAGGCCGGTCGGAACTGGTGCCAGGGCCCGCCGCCGCCTCGTGGGACATGCAGCTCGACATGGAGCAGGCCGCGCTCGACGTGGGGGTGCCTCTGGAGCACGTGCACGGCGGAATTCGGCTGCGCGGCCAGAGCGATGGCCGGTCGTGGACCACGCTCGGTGACATCGCCATCGACAGCGCGATGTGCCGCGGCGTGCAGCTGACCGCGATCACCGGGCCGCTGGCCATGGACGCCGCCGGGGCTCGTTTCGGTGCTCAGGCGGGCGCCGATCGCCGGGCGGAGGCCCGACGCCTGACTGCCAAGATCGCCGCCGGCACCCTCACGGTGGACGGCAGCGTGGCGGCCGGGGAGGCGGCGCCGTTCTCCGTGGCCTGTTCGCTGGCCGACGCCGACCTCGCCCGGCTGACTGCCGACATGGCCGGTGGCGGGCATGCCTACCAGGGCAAGGTGCATGCCGCCCTGCGGATTCGCGGCTCGCGGGCCGGTCGGCATTCCCTCGCCGGTGACGGGCAGGTGCGGCTCGTCGACGCCGACATCTACGAACTGCCGGTGATGGTGGCGCTCCTCAAGATCCTGCGGGTGAAGGTGCCCGATCGCAGCGCGTTCACCAGCAGCCTCGTCGACTTTCGGATCGAGGGGCCTCATGCCTACCTCGACAACATCGAGCTGTCGGGCGACGCCATCAGCCTCGTGGGCAACGGCGAGGTGGATTTCGATTCCAACGTGAACCTCGTCCTCCGGCCGATCATGGGGGAGGCGCAGGCCCAGCTGCCGGCGATGAAGCGGCTGCTCGGCGGCGCGAGCGGACAGTTCATGCTCGTGCACGTCGACGGCACGCTGGCCGAGCCCACGACGTCGACCGAGGCCTTTCCCACGCTCTCGGCGGCGGTGCAAAGGCTGCAGTCGCGTCGCCAGGGGGCCGGCGGCGGCACCGCGTGGGCCGCCGACGAGGTGCGGCGGTGAACTGCACAGGCGGGGCGAAGCGGCGCGGATTGGTAGAGTGGGTCGTCCGCACCGAACCCTCGAGGTGGTGACGCGGATGAGCGGAGGAGCCGACCGATGAAGTTCGTGAAGATGCACGGAGCCGCCAACGACTACGTCTACGTCGACTGTTTCGTCGAGCGGCCGCCGGCCGATCCGGTGGCGTTGGCTCCCCTGATCGCCGACCGCCATCGCGGCGTCGGTGGCGACGGCCTCGTGCTCGTGCTGCCTTCGGAGGTGGCCACGGCGCGGATGAGGATGTTCAATGCCGACGGCAGCGAGTCCGAGATGTGCGGCAACGGCGTCCGCTGCGTGGCGCACCTCGTGGTCTCCCGAGGCCGTGTCGCTCCAGGGGCCGTGACGATCGAGACGGGTCGCGGCGTGCTCACCCTCGACGTGACGCCGACCGGTCCGCGCACGTCGCAGGTGCGGGTCGACATGGGCGAGCCGCTCCTCGAGGCCGCGCGGATTCCCGTCGAGGGCGTCGGCCCCGGTCCCGTCGTCGATGCGGCCTGTGCGGCGCTCGGGGAGGAGGAGGGCTGGTGGCGGGAGTGCGGGCTCGACCCGCGGATGACCTGCGTGTCGATGGGCAATCCGCACGTGGTGCTGTGGGTCCGCGACGTGGCCCGCGTGCCGCTGGAGGCGATCGGTCCGCGGATCGAGACACACCCGATGTTTCCGCGGCGGGTCAACGTCCACGTGGTCGAGGTGCGCTCGCCGACGCACGTGGTGATGCGGACCTGGGAACGCGGCAGCGGCATCACGATGGCCTGTGGCACGGGAGCCTCGGCCGTGTGCGTGGCGGGCGTCCTCGGCGGCCGGACGGCGCGGACGATCGACGCCGATCTGCCGGGCGGTCGCCTGCGGCTGGAGTGGCCCGATCAGGGGCACGTGTTCATGACCGGACCGGCCGAGGAGGTCTTCCGGGGCGAGTGGCCCGAAGACTGAACAAGGTCGTTGGAAGGAGCCGACAACCGTGAAGATCAAGTCTCCGTTCGCGATCGGCTGCTGGTCGCTCGTGGCCACCGCCGCCATCCGGCGGTGGATGGGCACGCTCGATTATCAGGTAGAGTTCTTGGATCCCGCGGTCGACCCGGTGCACCGCGACTACCGCGGCGCGAAGATTTACGTGTTCTGGCACGAGAACATCCTCATGCCGCTGTATCTCCGCGGGCACTCGAACATCTCGATGCTGCTGTCGAGGCACTGGGATGCGAACGTGCTCGATCGCGTGGCCCGGATGATGGGCTTCGGGGTGGTGCGCGGCAGCACGTTCAAGGGCGGCTCGACGGCGCTTCGCGAACTGGCCGAACGTGCCACCGTCGGTAATCTCACGATCACGCCCGATGGGCCGCGGGGCCCGCGGCGGACGCTCGCTCCGGGGTGCGTGTTTCTCGCGAGCACGCTCGGCATCCCGATCGTGGCCATGGGCATGGGCTACGACCGACCGTGGCGGGCCGGCACGTGGGATCGGTTTGCGATCCCACGGCCGTGGACGCGTGCACGGGGCGTCGTGAGCAGGGCGATCGCCGTTCCGGCGGGGCTCGACCGCGAGGGCATCGAGCAGTACCGCCTCGGCGTGGAGCGGCTGCTCAATCACCTCTCGAACGAGGCTGAAGCCTGGGCCATGGCGGGTGACCGCAGACCGCTGCAACGGCCCGTTCGCAAGGAGCCGTCGCGGGTGGCGCGACGGGCGGCGACGCTCCCTGGCCTGCCCGGCGTCAGCCTCGATGCGGAACTGGACCGCTTCGGCCTGCGGTCGTCGTCGTGGGCCCGCGGCGACGAGGATCGCCCCGCCGCCTGAGCGGCCTCAGCGAGTGAGTCGCTCGAGCCGTCGTTCCAGCGCCTCGAGGAGGCCCCGCAGACGACCCACCTCGCGACGCAGTTCACCGGCTTCGTCGGCAGGTGCCAGCGGCCTGCGGGCCGTCTGCGGGCCACCGTCCTGCAGGACGGGCACGGCAGTGGGCTGTGGCGCCGCCTCGCCGACGAGGGCGCGTTCGAGTGGAGCTTCGAGCGGTTGGAGGACGACGTCGGCACGTCGCTCCGCCCCGCCCGGCAGCACGAAGTCGACCGGGATCGGCCGGTCGACCGGGCCTGACGTGACGATCGTGGTGAGCTCGTCGGGCGAGCGCACCGGCTGGCCATTGAGCCGGACGATCACGCTGCCCGGCGGGATGCCGGCGCGCGATGCCGGCAGGTCGCCGACGACTCCGATCACATAGGCTCCGGCCTCGTCGCCGAGATGAAACCGGGCCCGCGTGGTGGCGTCGAGGGGCACGGTCCGCACGCCGAGCGCGGGGCGGCCCCGGCCCGTGCTGGGGGGCCCAATCCCGCGGGGCGGTGCGGCGGCGGGCGGTGCGGCGACCGTGGCCGACGGCGCGACGCCGGACCAGGCCGATGCGGCCGGCGCTGCCACGACGGCGGGC
>CAXNJC010000146.1:0-4827 GCA_964202525.1 Pirellulales bacterium | reverse complement strand
GCACCAGCGCGTTGCGGCGCACCATGCGCTGGAGGCCGAGGGCGAGCACGAGCGTGACCACCGCCGGCAGTCCTTCGGGCACCGCTGCCACCGCGAGGCTGACCGACCGCAGCAGCAGCTCGGCGAAGCGGCCGGTGTCAACGAGCCGCCGGAGCCCGCCGCCCCGAACCAGCTCGACCACGAAGATCGCCGCCACCACCGCGAGGCAGACGGCGATCAGGATCCTGCCGAGGGCGGCGAGACGGCGTTGGAGTGGCGTCGGCTCCGGTGGGGCGCGCTCGAGGAGGCCAGCGATTCGGCCAAGTTCAGTTTGCATCCCGGTTGCGACCACGATGCCGGCACCGCTGCCGGTGGCCACTACGGTGCCCGCATGGAGCAGCGTTCGCCGGTCGCCCAGCGGAGCGTCCGCGGCCAGCGCATCCGTGCCGTGTTTCACCACGGGCACGCTCTCGCCGGTCAGCGTTGCCTCCTGGCAGGAGAGCGAGAAGGCCTCGGACACTCGGGCATCGGCCGGCACGCGGTCACCCGCCTCGACTTCGATCACGTCACCCGGCACGAGGTCGCGCGACGGGATCGACTGCCGCTGGCCGCCGCGGACCACGCGGGCGAGAGGCGTGGACATCGTCCGCAAGGCCGCCAGCGCCCGCTGCGCCCGATCCTCCTGCAGAAACCCGATTACCGCGTTGACCAGCACGATCGCCACGATCGCCGCCGTGTCGGCCCAGTCGCCCATCGCCCCGGCGATCACCGCGGCCGCCACGAGGATCCAGATCACGAGCTCGCGAAACTGGGCGAGAAACGTCCACCACCATGGCACCGAGGCTGGTTCGGCGAGCGCGTTGGGGCCGTGAACGGCCAGCCGTCGCACTGCCTCTTCGGCCGACAGCCCATGACCGACGTCGGAACCCAGCAGGCTCGCGACAGCCGCGAGCGTCAGGGCGTGCCACGGCCGCGCTTCTTCCTGCCGGGTAGTGAACGCGGGAGCGGGCATGACGCGGCCTGCCGATGGTGACGATTCCGTCATTCATTCTACGGGCGAGACGCGCCGACGCGGGTTAGAGTGAAGGTGTCGGCCCGCGTCTCTCCGGAACACCCACGCATGCCTCGGCTCGCCCTCGTGGTTGCCCTGTTCGTCGCCCAGTGCTCGAGCCTCGCGGCGTCGTCAGCCCGGGCCGAAGCAGCCCGCCACGGCACGATCGGCACCTGGGGCACTGGCAACTGGGGTGGCAGCAGCTTCACGGTGGGCCGCAGCACGATCTACGCCAACGGCCTGGTGTCGAACCGCGTCGGGAACACGACCTACTTCAATAACGGCCTCGTCGGACGCGATGTCGGCAACGTCACCGTCTACACCAACGGCCTCGTCTCGGCGAACGGCCGCCGCGCGCAGTACTTCAGCAACTACGCCGTGGGCGTACCGATCCGCGGCCGTGCTGGGGGCATGGTCTACGGCGGCGGCACACCGTATCCGTACGGACCCACGCCGTTTCCGCCCCGCCGAATCACGGCCGGCCCGGCCGCGCAGCATCCGCCTCGGCCTCGATGACAAGCCATGCGCCCCGCACCTTGTGGAGCCCGAGGTGAACCTCCGCGAGGCCGCTCCCCTGCCCTCCCCCGGGCTCGAGCAGCGTGCCCGTGACGCGGACGATCAGATCGGCCTTCGCCTCCGGGGGCTGCTTCGCATCGTCCACCGCCACCTTGAGCCGGGTGATCCGAACCTCGGTGGGCTTCACCTGAGACATGACCCGGCGGGCCTCCTCGCGGACATCCCTGGCGGCAGGATCGACGGCGGCGAGGATCGTGTCGACGTCGTCCCGCTCGGCGGCGGCGGCAAGCCTCGGAAGCAGCGCTTCGAGATGCTCACGATCGGTCAGCACGACCCGGTCGGCGACCACGGCGGCCACGCCAGCCACGAGGGCGAGGGCGGCCACGGCGATCCAGGGCCGCGTGCCGGTCTTCGTCCAGATGAAGGCGGCGATGCCGGCGGCCACGCCGCAGGCGATCGCGATCGGCATCGACGACTCGAAGGGGGGCCCTGTCATGGGACGACCTTCCGGAACGGGCTCAACTCGCGGGATTTCAGCATCCTACTGATCGGACGTGCTGCCGCGGAGATGCCCCTTCGACCGACCAGGGTCTATGATGGTGGCATCGTTCCCGGGCGACGGCCCGGGAGAGAAGAGCCCGGCGGCGACCTCACAGTGGTCGTGACGGCTGGGAATCCTCGTGCGGAAAGGAGGTGGTCTTTTGAAACCAGACTGTACCGGAGGGCTGTGCCGATAGCGGCCAGTCGACGGACGGGCCGTTGACACAGCCCACCACAGGTTCGAATGCCGCCGCCCCTTCGGGGGCGGCGGTTTTCGTTTCGGCGTCTCACTACCAGAGCCCCTCGGCCTTCAGGCGGCCTTCGACCATGTCGGCCATCTCGCGGGCCTGGTCCTCGAGTTCCTCAAGCAGCTGGAAGTTCTCGTCATCCTCGGCCCGGCGGGCCAGGAAGAGCACGTAGTTGGCCTCGTTTCGCCACGCCTTGAGCCAGTCCGGGCGGGTGGAGATCGGCCGGTAGACCAGGCTTTCGAGGCGGTAGAACTCGTCGGCGGATGCCATGCGTGTCTCGTGAGATGCCCGCGTCCCAATCCTGAATGGCGCCCGGCAACCGGTGCGAGCGGCGCATTCCGCCGGCCGCTGGACTCCTCGGCCGGCATGGCCGATCTACGATACTGGAAACTCCCCGCCGAGTCGGTCTCTCCCATGCCCCGCCCCCATCCCGACGCCGAAAAGTTGATTCGGATCGCGGCCCTGTGCCGCGATGCCATCCAGTCGCAGCGCGACCGCGAGCATCGGCAGGGCTACGGACTCGACGACTATTCGGAGGGCCGGATCGTGGGGGCTGCGAATCTGGCGCGGAAGATTCTCCGGGCCGTGATGGGCAACGAGCCGGAAGTTCCGGCGCCGAAGACCATGCGGCGGACGTCGCTGGTCGGCTAGCGGGTCGAGGCCTCGCGGTTCACCCCACTTTGCCGTGCGGCTGCCGCCATCGGGTCATCGTCATGCCGGCGGCTCGGCGGCCGCAGACTCATGCTCCCTCAGGTGTCATCGCCCGGGGAGTCCATCTCTTCGAACTCCTCGTCGTCTTCCCAAGGCCAGAAGAACATCTGAACCTGCCGCAGGATCACGAGGTCCTCTTTCTCGTCGACGTCGATCTGAAACAAGAGCCCCTCGAACTCGCCCAGATCCTGCGGTTCAACCGCCGAGATGATGACGGTCTTGTCGTCAGCAGCGCTCTTCTCGGCGGTCACGAACGAGTAGCGGGCGATCTCTCCATGAATGTCGATCTCGTCGGCGGCGTCGAAGATCGCCGCCTCGCCCTCGATTTGGAACTGCGGCATCGGTCCGATTTCCTCTCTGACCTGGGTGACGTCCGACGGGAAGACTCGACCCAGGAGCATACCCCACCTCGCACCCCTGGGGATCGCATGCCCGCGACGCCCATCACGTTCCCGGAGCCCGGGCCCAAGGGATGGCGCCACCGCGAGCCGCGCGACGTGTCCGCCCGGGGAGCAGGCTCGTGCGGAGTCTCTGAGACGACCCGATTTCCGCTACGATCGAGCGACTGGGACCGCATCGTCCGTCACCCAAGGAGCCAGCCATGACCGTGGCCAGGGTTCTCGTCGCGCTGCTTTTGTGCCTCACGCAGAAGGTCGCCGACCGCTCGCTCCTGCCGCTGGTGGATTTCACCGCCCCTGCGGCTTCCGAGCAGTGGCAAGCCGTCAACGACGGCGTGATGGGCGGGGTCTCGGACGGTCGGTTCACGATCACCGCCGACGACACGCTGGAGTTCTTCGGCACACTCTCGCTGGAGAACAACGGCGGTTTCACATCGGTCCGGACCAAGCCCACTGCATTCGACATCAAGTCGGGCGACACGCTCGTCGTCCGGGTGAAGGGAGACGGTCGGGACTACGTCCTGAACCTCTACACGAAGAGCCGCCGGATGGCTTTTTCCTACCGGGCCCCGCTGCCGACCGCAAAAGACGCCTGGCAGGATGTCGAGATCCCGCTCGCCACCTTCATCCCCACGGCATTCGGCCGGCGGGTTCAGGGGATGGGGCCGGTGGAGCCAGATCAGATCACTGGGCTGGGGATCATGCTGAGCGACAAGAAGCCCGGCGCGTTTCGCATGCAGGCAGCGTGGATCAAGGTGATGCGGGCGGGGGAGTAGGCCGCCGCCAACGCCGCGATATCGAGAAGCCGCCGCAGGCCAATCCCGCGAGGGCCATGGCGTAGGCGGCCGGTTCGGGGACGGCAACCGGACTTGCGAGACGAAACCCATACACATCGCTCTCGTCCGACGGGGCGGTAGCGATGTTGGAGGAAGACGACAAGGAGAACGAGCTGAAGCTGCTCCAGTAGCCGCCACGCGCCCCACGAGTCGAACCAGTAGCACCCGTGAGGTCGTTCCACTCCCAGATGTTCCCGCTCATATCAAACGTATCGTAAGCGCTCGACCCACCATTGGTGCCGACCGTCGTCACGTTGCCGTTTTGACCGTTCCAGTCGGCTCCGTCGATGTAGTTGGCGAAGTTGCCCGTGCTGCCCGCCGAGCCGATACCGGTCGTGCCAGCAGTCACCGCCGTGGGGGCCGTGTCGCTCTGCGTAGCGTAGTCCCAGTAGCCCGCGTTCGTGCTGCCGCCCTTGTAGTACGCAGCCTTGTACCACTGGTTTTCCGTCGGGGGGTAGAACAGCGCGCCGACGTTCACCGCCGGGGCATTCCCGCTCGTGTTGTTGTTGAGCGTGTAGGCGCCCGTCTCCGTGCTGCCCGATCCCTGC